>JBFFKD010000007.1:0-17580 GCA_041555595.1 Motiliproteus sp. | reverse complement strand
TTGAGCAGGGTGGTCTTGCCGGTACCGCTAAAGGCAGCAATACCGATCAGCGGCAGTGGAGATTGAATACTAAAGCTCATACGACCTGATTCTCTAACAGTTGTTTGTCTTGCAGGCTGTTGATATTCAAAAACGCCTCGGGCTGGTCGCTAAAATCGACTGTGCAGATATTGTGCTTAGCATACCAACGGTCGATCTTGCGGTCGCCTCCGGCCAGATAATCGAGCAGGCTGGCGTGTAGCTCTCGCTTGATCAGGCTGACTACCGGTTGCAGCCGCTGACCATCGTGGGCTACAGCGATCTCTGTATTGCAGTATTGTAGCTGTTGCATCATCCGAATGACCAAGTCCTGCGGCAGTAGCGGGGTGTCGCAAGGTACCACCAGCATCCACTCGGTTGGGCAATCCCGTAACCCCTGGGCAATACCAGCCAAAGGTCCCTGGAAATCGCTGAGACTGTCGCTGATGACGCAGTACGGTTGCTGGTTGTTGCCATCCACAACGCCCAGTGCAGCATAGGTGGGCTGGTTACGGTTGGCGTTGATCCGGATCAAATCCAGTTGCGGTTGCAGTCGTTCGATCACGTGACTGATCATCGGTATCCCCTGCAGCTCGACCAACCCTTTGTCGCAACCCTCCATCCGCTGAGCGCGACCGCCAGCCAAAATCAACGCACTGATTGAGATGTGAGGCTGGGGGGTGATGGTTTGAATGGGGTCTGCCTGAGGGGTCATAACTGGCTCCGTTGGTCGTGGCTCGGTTTCCTAGCGCAATGGGTCGATGCTGGGTTTAAACTTAGGCTGATCGGCTGCTCGAAACGCTGTTCATGTAGTTGGCCAGCCTCGATATGCAACTGTCGTTGGAATAACTTGTGGTCGCCCTTGAATTCATGACTCGACAGCATGATGCTCTTACCCTCGTTGATCAACCGTCGGATCAGGAACAGCGTCTGTTGGCGTGACTCGGTGTCCATGTTGGTGGTCGGTTCATCCATTAGCAGTAATTCGGGTTCCATCACCCAGGCGCGCGCCAGTGCCACCCTTTGTTTCTCTCCGCCGGAGAGCGTCTTGGCGTTGCGCTCGGCCAGGTGGGTCAGCCCTGACCATTGCAGCGCTTGCCGAACCCGCTCGCTGCGCTGGTCACGGTTTAGCTGGCTCAGGCCGTAGCCAATATTTTTCTCGACACTGCCATCGAACAGAAATGGCTGCTGGTGCAGGTAGATCACCTTGCCTCCAATATTGCGGTGCTGGCGGCGGGTCAGCGTGACTCCGCGATAGCGCAGACTACCGCTGTCGCTTTTTTCCAGTCCGGCTAGGATCTTCAACAGCGTGCTCTTACCAGCACCGTTGCGACCGGTTAACAGTGTCGCTTCGCCAGCATGCAGTTCCAGCGAGTCGATCGTGAGTAGCCGCTGGTTGCCGTAGCTTTTCTTGAGCTGCTGGACACCAAGCAGGGGGGCGGACACATACGCGTTCATGGGACCTTCTCTATGGGTGTTGTTGCTAATCATGACGGTACCTCGCTACGCCGCTGCAGTAGAGTTATGGCGATGTTGAGCCCCAGCGCCATCAGTAGCAGCACCAGTCCCAGCGCGATGCCTTGGGAAAATTCGCCCTTACTGGTTTCCAACGCGATGGCGGTGGGGATGTTGCGGGTATGGTTGAGGATGTTGCCGCCGATCATCATCGAGCAGCCGACCTCGGAGATGATCCGGCCGTAAGCAGCGATGCTGGCTGCGGCCAGGCCGTAGCGCAATTCGAACATCAGTGTGATAAAGGCTCGCCAGGTCGGTGCACCGAGGGTTCGGGCGGTCTCCCAGGCGCTACGATCGGCGGCCTTGAAGCTGGCCAGGCTCATCGCTACCAGCACCGGAAATGCCAGTACGATCTGGCCGATCACCATGGCGGTATCGGTGAACAGTAGCCGCAGATCGCCGAACGGGCCACTGCGTGATAGCAGGATGTAGAGCAGTAGCCCGACCACTACGGTCGGTACGCTGAGCAGGCTGTTGAACAATGAGATCAGCGCCCAGCGACCGGGAAAACGCAGCATGCCGAGCAGGCAGCCTACAACGAATGCAATCGGGGTGGCGATCAGGATCGCTTTGAGAGTGGTGCTGAATGAGATGACGATGATCGACCATAGCTCGGGATCGCCGCTAAACAGCAACCTAATCGCGTCGAGTGTGGTGCTGCTCAAGCTTTGCATTAGTTTGCGCTTTGTTGATGGCTAGGCGGTATTGCTGGGGTGTTGCTGAGATCGGCAACGCTATCGCTAGCGGAAGGAACGAACAGTGGTTTGCCATTAATACGAAAATCGGCAATCTGTTGTTGGGTTGCATCGGAGACCAGCCAGCGGCTGAATTGGGCCGCTCCCTGATGGTTGAGATCGGCATAGCGGTTTGGGTTGATCTGCAGCACGCTGTAGGGGTTGAATAAGCGTGAGTCGCCTTCCACCAATAGTTTGAGGCCGACCTTGTCTGCGTATGCCAGCCAGGTGCCACGATCGATCAGGGTGTAGCCTTCCATCTCATCGGTGATCTGCAGCACCTTGCCCATCCCTTGCCCCGCTTGGCGATACCAGTCGCCGGATGGCGTCAGCATCGCTTGCTGCCATAAACTTTTCTCTTTCTTGTGGGTGCCCGAATCGTCGCCACGCGAGACGAAGATCGCTTGCTGTTTGGCGATCTGTTGCAGTGCTTGGTTGGCGTTATCGAGTCCAGCGATGGTGGCTGGGTCGCTGACCGGGCCGACGATGACGAAATCGTTGTACATCACCCCGATCCGGTTGATGCCGTAGCCGCTGTCGATAAAGCGTTGCTCGGCATCGGGAGCGTGAACCAGCAGAGCATCGGCGTCACCATCACGGCCCATCCGTAGTGCCGCACCTGTGCCGACCGCAATCACCTGAACGTCGATGCCGGTCTGCTGCTCGAAGGTAGGTAGGATGGCGTCGAGTAGTCCTGAGTTGTAGGTGCTGGTGGTGGTTGCCAGTCGCAGGGCGGTTGGGTTATTAGCTGAGGCTGCAAGTAATAGGGTGCTGCCGCTGACCAGGGCCAGGCAGCTGAATAATCGTCGCGCAAACGTTGTTAGCGATCGAAGAGATGAGAGGTGGCGGTTGGATCTGTTGGGCATAGTGGTCTCGGCTAACGGTACGGGCGGTATAACGTTGAGAGTCCTTTCAACAATTGTGGCTATCCGTGGCTGTAGCTAAAGCAAGGAGGGTGCCATCTTTATAAAACGGCTGTTTGCGGCAGCAAAAGGGCGATTATGGTCAATCAATGCGCTAACAAGGCTGGTTCAATTTATATGGTCAGGGCAAAATGACGCGCATTAGTCAGTCTGGTGGTCAAAATGACTCGCCAGGCTCGTTTGGTGTTCAGCGGGTTGGTTTATACGTCAGTTTAATTGACTGTGTTGCAGGCAAGAGGCGATTATAACCGGCATTCTGCGGAGTCGTTGCGCAGAACCGGTCGTTTGGGATGCTCCCTATCGCCGTTCAAATCAACGTCAGATCAGCCGCTATCAATATAATAACTAAGGTGACCTGCGTGACAATCTCCTCCCCTTGGGATCAGGGCGCTGCGAGCGATTCGACAGCGCCAGCCCGTACTGCTGATGATCGAAATAGTTCGGCACGCCCGCGTTGCGATTCCGATCTGACCCTGCAAAACCGGCAGGCATTGTCGATCCTGATCGTCGATGACGAACCGGGTATCCGTGAGTTTTTGCAGCGCGCTCTGAGCAAGGAGTACAGCCTGGTCGAGTCGGTTGGCTCGGCCGAGGAGGCCGAGGCGTTGCGCAGTCGATGTCACTTCGATCTGTTGATCGTGGATATCTGTCTGCCAGGTACCTCCGGAGTCGACTGGCTCAGTGAGGTGGCCGCGCACGGATTGCAGTCCGATGTGATTTTTATGACAGCCTTTGCTGATATGGATAAGGCGATAGAAGCGCTTCGTATCGGTGCCTCGGATTTTATTCTCAAACCGTTCCGGCTCGAGCAGATGGTGTCAGCGGTGCGTCGCTGTTTGGAGCAGCGTCAGCTGCGGCGGGAGAACTTCGTCCTTAAGCGGCAGGTTGATGCGCTCTATTCGATGGAGGGGATGATCGGTAACAGCGCCGAGATCAAGTCACTGTGCCAGCTGATCAAGTGGGTCGCGCCAACCCCGTCGGTGGTGCTGGTTGAGGGTGAGTCTGGCACCGGTAAGGAGCTGGTCGCTAATGCGATGCACCAGCTTAGCAAGCGCAAAGGGCCGTTCGTACCGATCAACTGCGGGGCCATTGCACCTGAACTGATCGAATCGGAGCTGTTTGGTCACGTCAAAGGCGCCTTCACCGGTGCCCAGCAGGCGCGCGATGGCCTGTTCTGTTACGCCGATGGCGGTACTCTGTTTCTCGATGAGATTGGTGAGATGCCTCTGTTGATGCAGTCTAAACTGCTGCGGGTGCTGGAGGAGGGGCGGATTCGTCCGGTCGGAAGCGAACGCGATATACCGGTCAATATCCGGCTGGTGGCGGCCACCAATCGTGATCTGGAGGAGGAGGTCAAGCTGGGTAACTTCCGCCAGGATCTGTTCTATCGGCTCAATGTACTGCGGCTACGGGTACCGCCATTACGTGAACGCACCGAGGATGTCAGTCTGTTGGTGCAGCATTTCTCCGAACGCTTATCGATTAAACTGGGGCTGCCGGCGATTCCGTATAGCCATGATGATCTACGCCGGATGGAGGCGTACGACTGGCCTGGAAATATCCGCGAACTGAAGAATCTGATCGAACGTTGCCTGTTGCTGGGGCGGCTGCCGGGTGAGGCGATTCAGGGTGACGAGTCACAATCGGCTAGCGAGTCGGGTGCGGGCTACCCCGAAGACTGGGATCTGAACCGGGTCGAGAAAGACCATATTCTCAAGGTTTTGGACGATTCGTCCGGCAACAAAACCCAGGCCGCACGGCAGTTGGGAATCGCCCGTAAGACCCTCGACCGAAAGCTGCAAAGCTGGAATGAGGCCGCTAGCGCCTGATGTTCAGACGTTTCTACCGACTGATTACCAGCAGCCTGCGCTACCGGTTGCTGGCATTGGTGCTGTTTCCCATATTGCTGGTGATGCCGACTGTGGTCGGGATGGCCTACCTGTGGAGTAACGAAGTCAGCTACCAGCAGCTGCTGATGAAGGTCAGTACCGACCTGTCGGTGGCGCATGATGCGTTTGAGAATAACCAGCACAAGCAGCTACAAAAACTATCACTAATTGCTGAATCCTATCCGTTTCAACAGGCTGCTCAGCGGCTGTTTGACGATGCCGATGCGATCCCGATTGCCAAACAGGTAACGCGGCTGCAGCAACGGGGCACATTCGATTTTGTTTATCTGGTCGACACCGACGGCTGTGATCTGATCGGCTATCTGGGGTGCGATATGAAGCGCTCACCGTTGATGGAGCGTGCACTGACCAATAACGGCAGCGTTGGTGTATCACTGTTTGCCGCCTCCGAATTGGCGCGTATCGATATGGCGCTGGCCGAGCGGGTATATCTACCGATCCAGCATACACCGCGATCCATTCCGCAGGTTCGTAAGGCCGAAGATCGCGGTATGGTGTTTCTGAGTTACTACCCGATTTGGGATCAACAGGGTGATGTTCGGGCTTTTTTAACCGCCGGGGTACTGGTTAACGGCAATTTTGATTTTGTCGATAGTTTGAAGAAACTGGTTTACGGCAAGGGCAGTCTGGTCGAGGGAAGCATCGGCACGGTGACAGTGTTCTTGGGTGATGTGCGGATCAATACCAACGTCCCTAGCCAGCTCGATTCACCTGAGAAGCGGGCGATCGGTACGCTGGTATCGAAAGAGGTGCACGACCAGGTGCTCGAGCGCGGTAGGAAGTGGATCGACCGGGCTTTCGTGGTCAGTGAATGGTATATCTCCGCCTACCAACCGATTCTCGATATCTATGGTCAGCGGGTCGGTATGCTCTACACCGGCTTCCTCGAAACACCGTTCAAACAGAGCTACTTTCAGGCGTTACGCTGGTTGGCGATCCTGTTTGCTGTAGTGACGTTATTGGGAGGGATGCTGGCGGTAGCCGGTGCCAAATCGATTTTTAAACCGATCGAGGCGATAATCCGAGTAATGCGCAAAGTACGGGCGGGTGAAGAGGTTCGGATCGGCACTCTCGATAGCAATGATGAGGTGCGGATGCTGGCGCTGCAGTTCGATGCCATGCTTGACCGGCTGAGTCAGCAGCATCAGCAGCTGCAGGCCGGTGCCGATCAGCTGGAGATCAAGGTGGCCGAACGTACCGATCAGTTGCAGCAACGGACCGTCGATCTGCAGCAGAACCTCGATCTACTCAAGCGAACCCGGCAGCAGCTGGTAGCCAAGGAGAAGTTGGCTGCGATCGGCGAGCTGACCGCAGGCATCGCCCACGAGATCAATAACCCCACGGCGGTGATTCTGGGAAATATGGATCTGTTGGTGATGGAGTTGGGTGACGCGGCCAAACCGGTGGCGCGCGAGTCGGAGCTGATCATCGAACAGGTCTACCGAATCCGCGCCATCATCAATAATTTGCTGCAGTATTCGCGCCCTAGCGATTACCTGGCGCAGTTGTCGCCGATGGATATCAACCGGGTGATCAACGACACCTTGATGCTGGTACGTCACGATCTGGCCAAAAAATCGATCCGGTTGCGGTTGGACCTGCGCGCCAGTCGAACCTTGCGCGGCAATCCTCAGCAGTATCAGCAGGTGTTGATCAACTTGATCGTCAACGCGGTTAACGCGATCTCAGACCAAGCGGAGTCGGGCTTGTTGACGATCCGAACCCGGGATCGTGGTGACGGAGTGATGGTGCTGGTAAGGGATAACGGTTGTGGCATCGATAGCAGCGTACTGCCGCGCATCTTTGACCCGTTCTTCACCCGCACCAAAGGAGGGACTGGGCTGGGCTTGTCGGTCAGCTACGGCATTCTTGAACGCTTCGGTGCCCAGATCGAAGTGCGCTCGCGGTTAAGCATCGGCACCACCTTCTTCGTATTGCTGCAGGCCGACCCAAAGATCGACGAGGCGGGCGAGGAGTTGATTCGTAAGATCGTCTAATCCAGGGGGGCGATAGGGGGGGCGACTCTGACCCGTAGTGACTTCGACCTCGACCAGAAAAACTATCCTTTACTGCGCTATTGGCGCCTTACGATGACCACACTAGCTTACCGCTGTCGCTAAAATCATAGCCACCGAGCTGTTGTGCTTGTCGCTGGCAGTCGGGACTTTCGAGCTGCTGGGTCAGTTGCCGGAACAGGTGGCGGAAGAACACCCCTCGGTATAACGCCAGGTCAAAACTCTCCCACCCCATCGATACGAAATCGAGTCCGAACTCGGTAGCGGTGCTGCGGGCGCCGGGGCCGGCATCGGCCAATCCCATCGCGATCTGCGATGCAATTTCACGTTCGGATAATCCCTGTTCAACCTGGTTGAGTTGATCCAGGGTGAAGCCGCAGTGGCTCAACGCTTCCTCCATGAAGCGGCTGGAACCGGTGCCATCCTGGCGCAGCGCCCAGCGCAGGTCGGCCTGCAGTAGTTGTGGAATGCCGTTGAATTTGATTCGGGTATCGGGGGTAACGATGATCCCTATCTCGCGTTTGAACGCGTGCACCAGCACCCACTTGGTATGTTGGCGGTGGCGGCTGAGTAGTGCCGGATGGCGCAGATGGCTCTCTTCAGCCGGCCCCCAGTGGATGGCGGCAACATCGGCGCGTTGTCGTGCTAGCAGCGACAATCCCAGTCGGGTGCCGGTGCAGGAGTAGCTGACGATGGCGCTGGTCTGGATCTGTCGGGCCACCTGACTGACGGCACGGTGTAGCAGTGGATCGTCGCTGCCGGCGATGATCAGGCGGTCGAGCATCACCCCGCCGTGGCTCGATTCGAACAGCCACTGATCGACCAGATCGCGCGGAAACAGCCACTTGCCGGTGACCTTGGTAGCGGGGATCTGACCTTCGCTGGCTAGCGCATAAACTTTCTTCTCATTGAGTTGCAGGTAATCTGATGCCTGCTTGATGTTCATGAACTTAGGCGGTTCGGGGGTGTTGAACGGGGTGTTGGCGAGAGACTCGACCATCGTTATGCCCTCTTACGTTGGTCGGTTTTGACAGACTGCGGCCGAGGGGCTGGGCGTTGATCGTACACCAGCCGCAGCTTGCCGTTGAACACCATGAAGTGCTGGCCTTTAGCGCGACCGATCAGCGTCAGTCCGACCTGCTGTGCTAGCGCCATCCCCATCTGGGTCACGCCTGAGCGTGACAGTAGGATCGGAATTCCCATCTGTGCCACCTTGATCACCATCTCGGAGGTCAGTCGGCCGGTGGTATAGAAGATCTTGTCGTGGCCGTCGATGCGATTAAGCAGCATCTCACCGGCCAGGGTATCAACTGCGTTATGGCGGCCAACATCCTCAACGAAACTGACCACTTCGGTACCCTGGCACAGCGCGCAGCCGTGCACCGCGCCGGCTTTCTTATAGATCTCGTTTTGTTGCCGTAGATTCTCCAGCAGGCCGTAGATCTGCGATTGGGGTAGGTCCACTTCAGGTAGTTCGATCGTATCGATCTTGTCCATCAGACCGCCAAATACGGTGCCTTGACCGCAGCCGGTGGTGATGGTGCGATGCTGCAGCTTCTGCTCCAGGTCTTCGACGCCGTCGCGAGTCACGACCGCAACCGCATCGACCTCCCAATCGACCTGCACACACTCGACCTGCTCGATCGCATCGATGAAGCCTTGGTTGCGCAGGTAGCCCAGCGTCAATAGCTCGGGGTGGCTGCCCAGTGTCATCAGCGTCACGATCTCACGCTTGTCGAGGTAGATCGTTAACGGTGATTCACCGGCGATCGACAGCTGGCGCAATTCGCCTTGCTCATCCCAGGCGCTGACCTGGTGGGTGTTGAGAAAACCTGCTTGCGACATCAACGGGCGGTATTCGGTGGTCATGGTGCAGTCCTTTAGATGGATGCCGGCGATATGGGGGACCGGAATTGGCAGCGTAGAGCGTGGTTAATGATGCTGCTCGATCATTGTCTGAGTCGGTAATAACCGATGATGCTGTGAACAGAGCAAATTCTGTGCCCGAGCGAGAACCGGTGGCAGGGCTTTGTTGGTGGGTTTGGCTATCGATAAAGTGGGACAAAATGTCCGGTTATTGCTGCTGATGCGGTACTTTTTGTCCAGTCGCGGGGTGGTCGTTTTATTGGTGCTGATCCAGTGCTCAATAACAATCAGCGTTACAGCCGGGGTTGGTGATGGAATGGTTATTGCTCTAGAGCTGCAATGTTCCTGATTGAGTGAGCTCCAATGTCCCGTATTGATTCGAAAGTGCCAGATTCGCTCGGATCCGGTTTCGCATCGCCGTTGTCCGGCGAACTGAACAGCATTGAACCTGAAAGCGCCGGATCGGAAGGTGGGGAAGACCTGTCTCCTGAGGTTCGTTGCTGGCCGTTGTTGGTTCAGCTGCGCAAGAAAATCATCAGCCGAGGTCTGTGGGAGGTCGACAGTTGGTCGCTGCATAGCTGTGAGAGCGATCGTGATAGCCGTCAGCGCCAGTCGTTGAGTTGGGTTGAGCTGCCAGCGGTGGAGGATGTCGACGGTTCGCCTTGTCAGGACTTTCGTTGGAGCGGTTTGTCGTTGGAGTTGTTTCGCGATGAGCGAGCCGCCTATCGCTTCAATCTTAGCGCCGCCGATCCGCGTCTGTTCGTAATCTGCAGCGAAGAGGATGAGCTGATGCAACCCTATCTGGTGACGGCCAGCCAGGATGAGGCGTCCTCGTACATGGATGGCGGCGAAGAGGATGTCTATTCGGTAGCGATGCCCGAGGCGATCCAGTGCTGGATCGAAGGCTTTATTGCCCGCCACGGTGAGCCAGAGCTTGAGGTTGGCAAGGGCAAGCGTCGCCATCACGGGCGACGCAAGAGCAAGGCGGGAGGCGGTTCGGAGGCTGCTGTTGATGGCAAGGGATCGGTCCGTGTCGGCGGGGGAGTGACTGATGCCTGATTCATCGAACAATCGCCACGATGACGGCTTTCTGAGCCGTTGGTCGCGACTTAAATCGCAGCCAGCTGAGGCTGGTGAGTCAGCGGCGGCGGATGCGCAGCGCACTGCTGAGCAGGTGCAGAGTCTGAGTTCAACTATCGATCAGGTGTCGGGGTCGTCGCCGCAGCAAGCCGTGGTAGTTGACGCCGATTCGGCTCTTCGACAGCTCGATGATGAGCTATCAGTTGCTGACAATGAGCCACTCACCGATGCCGATATGCCGGATATCGATACCCTGGATGAGCAATCCGACTTCTCTGGCTTTCTGTCGGAGAAGGTCTCCGAGCATCTGCGCCGTAAAGCGTTGCAGAAATTGTTTCACCTGCCTGAGTTTAATATCCGCGATGGCCTCAATGAGTATGACGAGGATTACAGCAAGTTCATCCCACTCGGCGACACCGTTACCTATCAGATGAAGCAGTTTATCGAGCGGCAGAAACAGGAGTTCAATGATGCGCTGGAGAGTGATGATTCAGATCGCTCGGTAAAGGCCTTCACCGAGGTCAGTCAAGCAACCGGCGATGGCGGAGATAGTGCGGTTCGATCGAACCCTGAAGGCATGGCGGAGCAGGCTGCCAAAATCGATCTGGATGACGACGATCTGGGTGATTGCGAATAACCACAAGAAAATAGGTCGTTTTGTTATACCAGTTTATTAAGCAGGGTCATTTTGCCCTGCATATAGTCCGTATTTAGCGATCGGCTTGGACTCCAGGGGTGAACTGGGGGTGATTTTCCGACCAGAGCTGGTGCGGTAGTTGCACTTATCAATGATCAGCGGAGTAATTCATCGCGATGAATCGAACCACAACCGAGCAAAAACAAGAGCAACAATTACAGGATCTTTCCCAGCCAGCTATGTTATCCGATCAAGCCTGCCAAGTTGATAGTCGCGCATTATCGCAATGCGATAGCAATCGCTCCGCGCGTGCGCAGGTGTTGGCGCAGGTCAGTCCGGCGATTAATCTGGCGGCGGCGGGCGTATCGTTCAACTCGCAGGGGCGATTGCTGATTATCGGCCCCGAGCACCGGATTCGACTGGCGGCTTCGCGACTGGAAAAACTGGCTTCGGTTACAGCGCTGGTAACCGAGGCGATGCCTGCTCAGGTCGATGCTGAGATGGAGGCCGCGGCCGAATTGGTTGCTGAACTGCAACCTTATCGCTTACCACTGGCCAGGCTCGGTGGCTATCTCGGCCAGTTCGAGGTGATGGTTGAGCTGGATGGTCAGTTGCAGCCACAGAATCTGGCCAAGCTGGCGCACGGCGTTGATCGTTTCGATCTGGTGTTGGATCTGGGGCAGCAGCCGCAGCTAACGATGGAGCTCAAGCCGGTCGGTTACTTTGCTGCCAGCGATTCCAAGCAGCTCGATCGGGCGCTGGCGGAGATCCCCAGCCTTAAATGTGGCTTTGAAAAGCCGCAGTATTTCAAAATACATTCGGACCTGTGCGCTCATAGCGGCAGCGGTATGACCGGCTGCACGCGTTGTCTGGATGTTTGTCCGGCCGATGCGATCAGCGTTTCGCGCGGCACGGTGCAGATCGATTCGCACCTGTGTCATGGCGCCGGTGGTTGTGCCAGTGCTTGTCCCACCTCGGCGATTCGCTATGGCTTCCCGCAGCCGGGTTTGCTGCTTGATACGATGCAGCGGTTGTTGAATGGCTATCGACAGGCCGGGGGCGAAGCGCCGCAGTTGCTGTTGCACGATGCTGCGTTGGCCGAAGCTGGAGATGTTCTGGCCGAGTTATTGAATCAACTGCCTGGCCACTACCTGCCGCTGCAGATAGAGGAGATGGGCAGTGCCGGTATCGAGGTCTGGCTATCGGCAATCGCACTAGGTGCGACCGGTGTGTCATTGTTAAGCGATGGGCGCTCCTGTGCTAACAATGGATCCGATAGCGGCCTGCCCGAATCGGTTCGAGTGCTGCTCGATAGCGAGATTGAAACCGCCAATCGGTTGTTGAGTGGTTTGCAGTTGTCGGTTCGGGTCGCCCTGGTCGACCAGAATGAGTTGATTGCTCAAGCTCAGTCTGCTGTTTCACAGCGTTCAATAACGCCGATTGCGCAGTTGGATCTGCAAGCCGATAAACGTCAGCAGATCTCGCAGGCGATGAGTTATCTGTATCAGCAGCAGACCGCTGCTCACCCACTAGCGACCGAGTTGACGCTGACTAACGGTGCCAGCTTTGGTCGAGTCGATGTTAAAACCGACGACTGCACCCTGTGTATGTCTTGCGTTTCGATCTGCCCTACCAAGGCGTTGACCAGTGCATCCGATACACCGCGATTGAGCTTCGTTGAGGATTGCTGCGTTCAATGCGGCCTGTGTACTCAAGCCTGTCCCGAGTCGGTAGTGACGATCACCCCGCGCTACCTGCTCGATCCTGAATTGCGTACTCAGCCACAAGTCTTGCACGAAGAGAAACCGTTCTGTTGTGTCAGCTGCGGCGAGCCGTTTGCGACCCAGAGTGTGGTGACCCTGATGTTAAAGAAGCTGACTGGCCACAGCATGTTCGATAGCGATGGCCTGCGCCGGTTGGAGATGTGCGCCGACTGCCGGGTGATCGATATCGTCAAGACCGATCCGGGTGATGACCTGTTCGCCTTCGCCAAGGGGCGTTCAGCTGAGGCTGGCGAGATCAATCTGGCGCAGCAGCAAACAGCCAGTACCGGTGTCTCGGACGATGTGGAGGTTCAGCCATGAGCGATTTAGTGATGTCAGCCGCCAATGTTTCGACCTCCGATACGATCGATGCCGTGACGCTCGATGCTGTTGCCGCGGTCGCCCCAGCGAGTCCGTTGCAGCAGTTTCGTGCCGATAGCTACGCCCTGTTGGGCTCTTTGCTATCGCAACCACCATCGCAACAGTTGTTGCACTGGTTGACCCAGATCGAACTGGGCGACGACCAGCAATCGGCTATGCGCGAGGCTTGGGGCGTGTTGCAACTGGCGGCCAGTCGGGCCCAGGTCGAGCAGGTATCGGAGGAGTACCACACGCTGTTTATCGGAGTGGGGCGCGGCGAACTGATGCCCTTCGGGTCCTGGTATATGACTGGGTTTCTGATGGAAAAGCCGCTGGTTGAACTGCGCCAGGATCTAGAGCAGCTTGGCTTTGAACGCGATCCCGATGTGCGTGAACCCGAAGATCATATTGCCGCCCTGTGCCAGGTGTTGGCGATGTTGGTCAGTCCGAACGCAGCTGTCGATAGCATCCAGCAGCGACAGTTTTTTGAACGTCACCTGGCCTCTTGGTGGCAACGTTTTTTTGAAGACCTGCAAGCCAGCCAGACTTCGCACTTTTACAGTGCGGTCGGCCGTTTTGCTGAGTTGTTTTTTGAACAGGAGTCGTTGTTGCTGCAGAACCCTTAACGGTGTTTATCACCGTTATCCGTTGGTAGCGCCGCTCTGCTGGATATTGAATAGAGAAAACATGAAGGAGAAGGGTATGAGTCAACAAAAGTCGGAAGCCACCGACACCGGACGTCGTCAGTTTATCAAGGCGATGGGTGTGGCGGGTGGAGCTGTGGCTGCGGTTGCAGTGGCCGGAGAGGCTGTTGCAGAAGTTGCAGATGAACCCAAAACCGAGACCAAGGGCAGTCAGGGCTATCGGGAAACTGATCATGTTCGGGCCTATTACGACAGTGCTCGTATCTAATAAAAATCACGGAGTAGGTGAGGACAAACCATGAGATTGACTCCCAAGCAAACCCCATCCGAAAGCACTAAGGAGCAGAGCCAGACCGGTCTGAGCCGCCGTAGCTTCTTGGGGCATAGTGGTATCGCTGCTGGTGGTGTGGCTGCTGCCACCCTGTTGGCTCCGCCGATGATGCGCAAGGCCAAAGCTGCCAGCGCAGTTGCCAGTGCTGGTAAAGCTGAAGTTAAGCGTACCATCTGTACCCATTGTTCGGTGGGCTGCGGTGTTTATGCCGAGGTCGAGAAAGGCGTCTGGACCGGCCAGGAACCCGCTTTCGATCACCCGTTCAACAAGGGCGCCCACTGCGCCAAGGGTGCTGCGCTGCGCGAACATGGCCATGGCGAGCGTCGACTGAAGTATCCGATGAAGAAGGTCGCTGGTAAGTGGCAGAAGATGTCATGGCAAGATGCCATCAACGAGATCGGCGATGGCATGCTGAAGATTCGGCAGGAGTCTGGTCCCGATTCGGTTTATTGGCTCGGTTCGGCCAAGCACAACAATGAGCAGGCCTATCTGTTCCGTAAGTTCGCCGCCATGTGGGGTACCAATAACGTTGACCATCAGGCGCGGATCTGTCACTCCACCACGGTTGCCGGTGTTGCCAACACCTGGGGCTACGGGGCGATGACCAACAGCTTCAACGATATGCACAATGCCAAGGCGATGATTCTGATCGGCTCCAATCCGGCCGAAGCACACCCGGTGGCGATGCAGCATATTCTGTACGCCAAGGAGCGCAATAAGGCCAAATTGATCGTTGCAGATCCACGCTTCTCCCGGACTGCTGCTAAGGGCGATCAGCATCTGCCGCTACGTCCGGGTAGTGATGTGGCGATGATCTGGGGCTTGCTATGGCACGTGTTTGAAAATGGCTGGGAAGATAAACAGTACATCGACCAGCGCGTGTTTGGTCTTGATGAAGTTCGTGAAGAGGTGAAGAAGTGGAATCCTGCCGAAGTTGAGCGGGTGACCGGGCTTAACGAAGAGCAGATGCACACTGCGGCCAAGACGCTGGCTTCTAACAAGCCTGGAACGGTTGTCTGGTGCATGGGGGGTACCCAGCACACCACCGGTAACAACAACACCCGTGCCTACTGCACATTGATGCTGGCGCTGGGCAATATCGGCAAGAGCGGTGGCGGTGCCAATATCTTCCGTGGTCACGATAACGTCCAGGGCGCGACCGACTTCTGCGTACTGTCGCATTCGCTGCCGGGTTACTACGGTCTTTCTGCTGGCGCCTGGAAGCACTGGAGCCGGGTCTGGGACCTGGACTACAACTGGATCGAAGGGCGCTTCGATCAGGGTAGCTACGAGAAATCCAAGGGTAAGCCGGTCAAACCGATGAATACCAAGGGGATTCCGGTATCACGTTGGGTCGATGGGGTGCTCGAAGACAAGGCTAACGTGGCGCAGAAGGATAATATCCGGGCGATGGTGTTCTGGGGTCATGCACCTAACTCGCAGACTCGAGGTCAGGACCAGAAGAAGGCGATGGACAAGCTCGATATGCTGGTCGTGGTCGATCCGTATCCGACAGCTACCTCGGTACTGCCTGACCGTCAGGATGGTGTTTACCTGCTGCCGGCGACGACGCAGTTTGAGACCTACGGCTCGGTAACGGCATCTAACCGTTCGTTGCAATGGCGTGACAAGGTGATCGAGCCTCTGTTTGACTCGTTGCCTGATCACACCATCATGTACAAGTTTGCCAAGAAATTCGGTTTTGCCGATCAGCTGTGCAAGCACATCAAGGTTAACGGCGAAGAGCCGCTGATCGAAGATATCACCCGCGAATTCAACAAGGGGATGTGGACTATCGGTTACACCGGTCAGAGCCCGGAGCGGATGAAACTGCACCAGCAGAACTGGCATACCTTTGATTACACCAGTCTGGAAGCCGAAGGTGGCCCGGCTCATGGCGAGACCTACGGTCTGCCTTGGCCATGTTGGGGAACGCCGGAGATGAAGCATCCGGGTACCCATATTCTGTACGATCCCAGCAAGCCGGTTGCTGAGGGTGGTCTGAACTTCCGCGCCCGTTTCGGGGTTGAGTTCGAAGGCAAGAATTTGCTGGCCGAAGGCTCCTTCCCCAAGGGCAACGAGCTCAAGGACGGTCACCCGGAGTTCAGCGATAAGCTGTTGAAGAAGTTGGGTTGGTGGAACGATCTGACGGCGGATGAGCAGAAAGCGGCCGAGGGTAAAAACTGGAAGACCGATCTATCCGGTGGCATCCAGCGGGTTGCGATCAAGCATGGCTGTGCCCCGTTTGGTAACGCCAAGGCGCGGACCGTGGTTTGGACCTTCCCGGATCGGGTGCCATTGCACCGCGAACCCCTGTATACCACCCGCCGTGATCTGGTGGCCGACTATCCGACCTGGGAAGACCGTAAGTCGCACTACCGCCTGCCGACTCAGTATGCCTCGATCCAGCAACAGGATTTCTCCAAGGAGTATCCGATCGTATTGACCTCGGGTCGTCTGGTCGAATACGAAGGTGGTGGTGATGAGACGCGTTCTAACCCTTGGCTGGCTGAGCTGCAGCAGGAGATGTTTGTCGAGCTGAATCCGGTCGATGCCAACAACAACGGTGTCCGTGACGGTGGTGATGTCTGGGTACATACCCCAGAGGGATCCAAGATCAAGGTTAAGGCGCTGGTCACTCATCGGGTGCAGGCTGGTGTGGCGTTTATTCCGTTCCACTTTGCCGGTGAATTCCAAGGCCAGGATCTGCGATCCAAGTACCCTGAAGGATCTGCCCCGTATGTATCGGGTGAATCTGCCAACACCGCTATGACCTACGGGTATGACTCGGTGACGCAGATGCAGGAATCCAAAGTATCCATGTGCAAAATCAGCGTAGCTTAAGAGGAACAGCAAAATGGCAAGAATGAAATTTCTCTGTGACTCCGAGCGCTGTATCGAGTGCAACGGCTGTGTCACGGCCTGTAAAAACGAGCACGAGGTGGAGTGGGGTGTTAACCGCCGCCGCGTGGTAACCATTAATGACGGCGAACCCAACGAGGTCAGCTTGTCGGTAGCGTGCATGCATTGTACTGATGCGCCTTGCATGGCGGTCTGTCCGGTCGATTGCTTCTATCAGACCGACGAGGGGATCGTGCTGCACGATAAAGACGCCTGCATCGGTTGCGGCTACTGCCTGTTCGCCTGTCCGTTTGGCGCACCGCAGTTCCCGCAAGAGGGTGCGTTCGGTGATCGCGGCAAGATGGACAAATGTACCTTCTGCGCCGGTGGCCCTGAAGAGGATCACTCGGTTGCTGAGCGCGAGAAGTACGGTCGTAACCGGATCGCCGAAGGCAAGTTGCCATTGTGCGCAGAGATGTGCTCGACCAAGGCTCTGCTGGCGGGTGACGCCAACGACGTTTCAGATATCTACCGCGAGCGGGTAATTGCCCGTGGCTCCAACAAGGGGGCCTGGGGTCAGAATCTGGCTTATAACGCGGCTGGTAACAAAAGCTAAATAAGTCCGGTAGTGGCAGGTCGGTGCGTTACGTTCCGACCTGCTGTTATTACCGATAACATTGAGCGGATCTGATAGGTGTAAAAATGGATCAAACGCTTCAATTTCAAGGGGCTCCTCGAGGACTGCCCGCATGGCTGAGCAGTTTGCTGATGCTGTCCTTGGCAGGCTGGTTGCTGCTGGGATGGAGCGGGGTTGCTCAAGCGGGCAATGTCGCTACAGCTAACAACGGCGGCGTGCAGGGGGCCGATTATTGGCGCCAGGTGACTCAGGGCGAGCAGGGCTATTCGACTCATAAGAAAGCCGAGTCGGGGGTGTTGATCAATC
>JBFFKD010000006.1:0-18640 GCA_041555595.1 Motiliproteus sp. | reverse complement strand
GCGGCAACAGAATCAGCCTGCAACTGGCAACAACGACCGGCCAACAGGCGGCAACCAACCCGACCGGTGACAAGGGGGCTGGGACGACAGCCAACCTTAGCAATGCGATCCCATCAACCAGGGTAGCCGGCAACCAAGCAAACAACGCCGCAGCGCAAGTCCGAGCAACTCAAGCAACCAATACAGCGGGACAAAGTTTATCGCAGCCGGGACAACGCGCCGCGACAGCAGCCACCACGACCCAGGCACCCCTGACGACCGGCAGCAACGTGGCACCACCCAAAGGAGTATCGACTAGCCCGTCAGCCCAGCCATCCCCCCCATCAACCCAATCAGCAGCACCCCAAACCAACAGCAGTGCTCGCATCGCAGCGACAGCCAACCCGGCTACCGTTGAACGAATCGCACTGCAACCTGTTAAAGCTGAATTACCGATAAGGCCCGGGCAGCGCATCAGCGTCCAGGTCATCAGTTCGCAGCCAAATCCAGCCGCACTGACAACAACGCCTCCGGCACAAAGCATTTCACCTTCCATCGCCCAGAGTGCAGTCCAACAACCCGCAGCAAATACAACCAGCGATAGCCAGCTAATCCGAATCAATATCCAGGGTCAGCGAACCGAGCTAGTGAGTCCGCGCCCGCTCCCCCCCGGCAGCGAGCTACAACTCGTTCGCGACAACAAGGGCCAGCTGTGGGCCGAACTCCCGACTGCCAGAACCAAGGCGATTGAACAGGTGCTGCGTGAGCACTTGCCGCAACAACAATCACCGGCACCGCTGCTGAACTTACTCAACAGCTCGCAAGCCAGTGGCCAGTTACAGCAGGCTAAACCGCTATTACTCAACCTGATCACCTTACTAACCGGACGCTCGCTCAGCAGCCCACAAAAAGCCGACGCCGAAAGTGTCAAACAGCAGGTCCAAAACAGCGGTACGCTGCTCGAAAGCAAGCTGGCTCAGGGTGACACCCGCAACCTGGGACAAGATCATAAAGCGCTATTGCTACGGCTGGCTCACCAACTGGGCCAGCCCAGCACCCAGTCTGAACTACCTAAAACACTGAGCGAACAGATCACCCAGCAAACCCAACAGGCGCTGAGTCGGGTACTGGTTAACCAGATCACCAGCAGTCTGGGTGGCCAAACCCAGGAGACCGGTACAGAGAGCAGCCGCACCTTAGCGTTGGATATACCGGTCGCTTGGCAAGACAAAACCGAGAACCTTCAGCTAAAAATACAGCGCGACGCCAGCGGCACCGACGAAGAGACCGGTGAGACGGAGTATCGCTGGCGGATTCGGTTAAACTTTGAGATCGATCAGAATAAACTGCTTGAGGCCGAACTAACGCTGGAGCAAAACCGGGTCAGCGTGATCTGGAGCGGGGACAGTCATGTTCGGGATATGGTCGAGCGTAAACTGGACCAGTTACAGCAGCGGCTTGAGGATATCGGCCTGGAAGTGCAGACTCTGGGTGTCCGCGATAATTTGCCGACCAACGAGACGGCGCTCAAAGCGCCTCGCAATCAACTGATCGACATTAAGACCTAACTCGGTTTATTAAGGCGCGTCATTACCAGCGATGAACGATTCATACGATCAAGCAAACAACAACCACACCACCGGCGATAGCCCAACCAGCGCGGTTGCGTTGACCTATAACCAGCAACGCGCGCCCTACCTGTCAGCAAAGGGCAAGGGACTGGTGGCTGAAGAGATAATTCGTATCGCCGCAGAAAACGGCATTCTGATCCATGAAGATCCGGCGCTGGTTGAAACCCTGTCGCTGTTACAACTGGGACAGGATATCCCCGAATCGTTGTATCGGGCGATCGCCGAAGTGATCGCGTTTGCCTACAGTTTGCGCGCCGATAAAACCGAGTTTACCGATCTGATTTCAAAGCCGCCGCCCCTTTGATCTCCTGATGTAACAGCGCCATTAATTCGGCCTCTGGGCGCGCAATACCACAAGAACTGACCAGATCTTCCACTTCAGCCCCCATCTCCATCAGCTTGGCGGCCTGGTTATAAGCCAGCGTTCCGGGGTCTCGATTCTCTAATTCCAGCTGTTTTTCGACCGATATATTGAGTCGTTGTTCGACCTGCTTAAGCCGCCGCCCCATCCCCATAGCACCACTGTTGGTAATCCGAATTTCATTGCGCAACACGTTCAGCAACGCTTCGTAATTACGCTGCTGAGTGACCTGCCGGCGCTGCAACCGGATCAACCAGAACAGTGACGACAACAACCCCAGCGCTAACAACGCAACGAGTAACCAGAGCCATAATAGCGACATCGATGTGAGTCCCAATCCTAGGGGTTACATCATAGAAATTTCAGACCACTCATCCTCGGTCATCATCTTATCTAGCTCGACCAGAATCAGCAGGCGATCATCTTTATGACAAACGCCCTGAATGAACTTAGTACTCTCGTCGGTACCGACATTCGGGGCTTTCTCAATCTCTGATTGATTCAGATAAACCACTTCAGATACCGCATCAACCAAAATACCGATCACCTGCTTTTCCACTTCGATAATGACAACCCGGGTGTTATCGGTGACATCAGCAGGCATCAGGCCAAACCGCTGGCGAGTATCGATTACCGTCACCACGTTGCCACGCAAATTGATAATACCCAACACATACGAAGGTGCGCCTGGCACAGGTGCTATCTCGCTATAGCGCAGGACTTCCTGAACCTGCATCACATTAATGCCGTAGGTCTCATCCTTCAGCAGGAACGTGACGTACTGCAATACTGAATCATCACTACCACTGGCGGCATTAATACTCATACTCTCATCCTCAGTTCCAGCTCTACGACCGGGTTAGATCACTAATCATGTACAACGGGGTAAAAAAAACATCATTGCTGCCAATTCTATCAGCAACGACTACTGAATCACTATTGCTCGAGTTCAACACCACCTGCCTGACTGCTTTGAAGCAGCGCCAACAGCGCTGAAACGTCCATGATGGCGCACATATGGTCAACTACCGTACCGGCCAACCAAGGCCGACGGCCTCGCTCGCTACGCCAGCTGACCTGATCGGGCTCCAGGGTTACGGCATCCTCTACCGAATGACAAGCCATTCCCCAATCGCTGTTCTCCATCAAAATGACATACTTAAAGTCAGCATGTCCCTCTTCGGGGCACTTTTCTGGCATCACCCAGCGCGCGGTATCAATGGCTTTGACTGTACCCGCGGTTTTGGACGGCAGCAAGCCCAGGAACCAGTCGGGCTGACCGAACAAGGGTCGCAGCTCCTGTTCGACCACCAAGACTCCGCCCAGCTCAACCAGAGGCACCGCCAGAGTAAGCCCGGCAACCTTGAACAGCAGGCATTCGAATCGCTGCTGAGCCCAGGCCGGCCGACCATCCTTCCAAGGATCCGCCAACAACTCTGTTTCGGCTTGCGCTAATGGCTCGGTACTAACATCCGCGACCTGCTCAACGGTTGGCTCAACCACAGGCGCCACTAAAGGCTCAACCGGAGTGGCGACAATCGTTGCAACAGCAGCCTCAGGCATAGCCGGCTCAACCATACTGGCAACGCCAGCCACTTCAACCTGCGCGTCTTGTTGCCGTGCCTGAGTGGTAGCGTCCTGCAGTAACGTGTTGAGGTAGTTTTGTACTGCCTGCTGGGGTGCCAGCGTCGCAATCGCATCAAGCTCTGGCTGTTGCTGGCTTGATGCACGGGGCTGCAGTGACAACGGATCGGACTGTTTCATAGCGTTGAGGCGATCTCTCTATTGTACCGTCGAGGCTTGCTTTTCCTGCTCCTGCAACCATCGCAGCAGCATGCCATAGGATCGAACTCCATGCGTGGTTGGATCAAGCGCCGACGGCACCACCCCTTCCGAACTGGCGTTACGCAATTTAGTATCGACCGGTATCACCGCATGGGCGACTTGATCGGGATAGGTCTGCTTGATCACTCGTAGGCTCTGCATCGACGCTTGGGTACGCCGGTCAAAAAAGGTCGGCAGAATATGGTATTGCAACTTATGGGTTCGGGCACGATTAATCATGGTCAGGGTACGCACCATCCGCTCTAGCCCTTTAATCGCCAAAAACTCGGTCTGCACCGGCACAATCAACCGCTCGCTGGCAGCCAACGCGTTCACCATCAACACACCCAGGATAGGCGGGCTATCGATCAACACATAGTCAAATTGATCCCACAACTGGGCTAGCGATCGAGAGACCATCAAGCCCATCCCTTCACTACCAACCGAGCGGCGCTCGAGCGTTGCCATCGCCGTCGATGCAGGGATCAAGCTGATCCGATCGTGACTGGTCTCCTGCAGCAAGCTCGCAACCAAGGCGGGTGTTGCTGTCTGGGCTTCAAAAAGATCATATGCCGAGTGCTCCAAGGCATCAGGATCGTAACCAAAATAACTGGTCAACGAGCCATGCGGATCAAGGTCGACCAATAATACGTCCAACCCCTGATCAGCAAGTAGCCCAGCCAGGCTTACCACGGTGGTAGTTTTCCCCACCCCCCCTTTCTGATTGGCTACCGCCCAAATATGCACACTATCACCCTCATGTTCATTGTTGCTGATCGCCGCGAGTGAATAGCACCCCACCCGAATCGGTGTCTAGCCGTTGCATAGCAGGCTCTGGTGTCGGCTCTGGTAATTGAGGCTGTTGCTGCAAAATATTCTGCGCCGCATCATCACTCATATAATGGCCGGGATCATTGGTCAGTGCTCGCTGTACCTGTTGATCACGCGAAACGATGATAACCACCCGGCGGTTTTTACTGCGCCCTTTCGCCGTTAAATTACTGACCTTGGGACGATTCTGGCCGTATCCAACTGCCGCCATCCGCTGAGGATCGACGCCAAAATGAGCTAGCATCCGAACCACTGATGCCGCCCTAGCGGCCGACAACTCCCAATTGGAGGGATATAGTTCGCTCTGGATCGGCTGATTATCAGTAAAACCTTCAACATGAAGCGGGTTATCGTGGGGAGCCAGCAGTGCAGCCAGTGCCTCTAACAAGGCATCGGCGCTTTGGTTAGGGACTGCACCACCACTGCGAAACAACACACCCGAACCAATTTCTATCTCCAACCACAGCTCATTGGCCGAAATAGACATCTCACCATCGGCGATTAACTCCTGGAATCGGGCCTTAGCGTCCGACTGCAACTGCTTCAACTCAAGCTGCGAGCCTGAATCATCCTCTTTTCCAGGTTGCTGCATCGCTTGCTGATCCAGCAAACCGATGTCCCTAGTCGGATTTCGCAGTGACAGATCGCCCACGGCAATCTGTTCAAAACTCTGATCGATACCCAGAAAAATTCCTGATAACGATTCCGACAACACTCGATACTTGCCTTCATTAACCGATGAGATCGAATACATCACCACAAAAAATGCCAGCAACAGGGTGATAAAATCGGCGTAAGAGACCACCCAGCGATCGGAGCTGGTTTGCTGTGCCCGTTCTCGGTAGCGCCTGGTCATCTATACCTCCATTATCTGAGGTAGCTTTCTAGCCGTACCCGGATCGCCAGTGGATTATGTCCCTGGGCGATCGACAGAAACCCTTCCAGCATCATCTCATGGTACTGATAGCGCAGTAGGATGATCGACTTCAGTTTACCGGCGATCGGCAACAACACTAGATTGGCAATGCCAACGCCATAGACCGTTGCAACAAACGCAGTGGCGATACCACTGCCCAAGGTACTAGGGGAGCTGAGGTTGGTCATCACATGGATTAAGCCCATGACCGCGCCGATAATGCCAATGGTCGGCGCATAGCCGCCCATGCTCTCATACACTCGAGCCGCCTGAAGATCCCGCTGCTCGCGAATATTGAGCTCCATCTCCATCAAATCACGAATACTCTCCTGCTCATAACCGTCTGCGATCAATTGCAGCCCTTTCTGCAGAAAATCATCGCTATCAAACTCGACTTGTTTCTCCAGCCCAACCAAACCATAACGGCGCGCATGCAGACTCCAGCCCACGATCTTTTCAACGCCTTGCTCAAACTGCAGCGACGGTGGTGAGAAGATCCAGCTAAACATCGCCAACGCACGGCGTGTTTCCGGCAACGAAAACTGTAGCAATCCAGCGCCGAGAGTACCGCCAAACACAATTAATGCCGCCGCACCGTTGATTAGAGTACCGAGTTGTCCGCCCTCAACCAACTGGCCGCCAAAGATGGCAACTAAAACTAATCCTATTCCGAGTAGACTAAGTCTATCCATCAGCAGTTCAACACCGAGCGTAAGTGAGTAGCGACATCGGACAGGTCGACCACATGATCGGATAGATTGGCCTGGGCAATCGCCTGCGGCATACCGTAGATAACGCAGCTTTGTTCATTCTGCGACCAGATCGTCGAGCCACTGGTCTTGAGCATCCGAGCGCCATCACGACCGTCGGCCCCCATACCGGTCAGTACGATCCCCAAGACCTGGTTGCTATAGGCTTTGGCAGCCGATCCGAAGGTCACATCGACACTCGGTTTATAGTTGAGTCGCTCATCGCCAGGCATCACCCGTACCCGGCCACCCTGACGAGCATCGACCAACATCTGCTCCCCTCCCGGCGCTAATAGCGCCACTCCGCGCTCAAGACGATCACCGTCTTTGGCTTCGCGGACCTGAATCTGGCACTGCTGATTGAGCCGTTCGGCAAACGCCCCGGTAAAGGTTTTTGGCATATGCTGAACGATCAGAATCGGCAACGGAAAATTAGCCGGCAACGCAGTCAACACCTTTTGAATCGCTACGGGACCACCCGTCGAAGTGCCAAAGATCACCAATTTACACTTACTTGCCAAGCTGCCGGCTTTCGGTGCCGGAGAGTCACTAACCGCAGCTTTGTCGCGGGCGACCGCTGTACGCGCTGATACCGGCGTACGATTGGCCGGGGATTTTAGCGCTGGACTGGCGGCCGCTGGTGTTGGTGCTGCACGAGTAGCAAAACCAGTACGGTTGACCCGACTACGGGATACGGCAAGCACGCGCTCAACCAAGACCTGTTCGAGACTGCCACGTCCCTGCCCCATTCGTTCGTAGCTTTTCGGTAGATAATCAACCGCACCAGCCTCCAACGCTTCGAGCGTCACGCGTGCACCCTCATGGGTCAATGAAGAGAACATCAAAACAGGCGTCGGACATAACCGCATGATTTCAACTAGAGCGGCGATACCGTTCAACACCGGCATCTCGTAATCCATAGTGATCACGTCAGGCTTGAGTTGCTGAGCCTTCTCGATTGCCACCTTGCCATTCTCAGCCACCCCGACCACCGTTACTCGGGGATCAGAGTTAAGCATGGTCGAAACCCGCTGCCTAAAAAAAGCAGAATCGTCAACGATCAAGACTTTAACGGGCATCGAGTGCTCCTACAGTGCAGCGCAACCAATGTCGCGTAATCAATATCGATAACCGATCTCAGAGTGCCAGCAGAGCAGCCCGACTGGCATCCAAAAGCTTTATGAAGCGTAATGCTTCAACATACTGGGGATATCAAGAATCAGCGCGATCCGACCATCTCCAGTGATAGTCGCCCCCGCCATACCGGCAGTACCCAGCAACATCTTGCCCAGAGGCTTAATCACAACCTCTTCCTGACCAACCAGTTGATCAACGATAAAGCCTATCCGCTGGGTACCAACAGTAACGATCACCACATGACCGGTATCGGGTAACAGTTCGCCCACACAACCCTCGACCAACCAGCGCTTGAGATGGAACAGCGGCAGCGCTTTCTCACGAACAACCACCACCTCCTGGCCATCAACTACGTTAATCTGAGTCAGATCCAGATGGAAAATCTCATTCACATTGACCAATGGCAGAGCGAATGCCTGATCAGCCAACATCACCATCAACGTCGGCATGATCGCCAACGTAAGCGGTACTTTGATCTCGATCCGAGAGCCCTCACCAGGCGCCGAATCAATATTAAGCGTACCGTTAAGCTGGGTAATTTTGGTCTTTACTACATCCATGCCGACACCGCGACCGGACACGTCAGAGATCTCTTTTTTGGTGGAAAAACCGGCGGCAAATATCAGGTTGAAGGCTTCATTATCGGTCAGCCGATCAGCCGAATCCTGATCCATCATCCCCTTCTCAACGGCCAAAGATCGCAGCTTATCAGCATTCATGCCAGCGCCATCATCTTGAATCGCAAGTAGAATATGATCGCCTTCCTGCTCAGCCGACAACACCACATTACCGATGCGAGGCTTACCCGCCGCCTCACGAACATCAGGCGTCTCTACACCATGATCGACGGCGTTACGCACCAGGTGGACCAACGGGTCGGCCAGCGCTTCGACTAGATTTTTATCCAGGTCGGTATCTTCACCCTGCAGTACCAGGTTGACCTCTTTCTTCAATGTCCGCGCTAGATCCCGCACCACACGAGGGAAACGACCAAACACCTTCTTGATCGGCTGCATGCGGGTCTTCATCACCGACATCTGCAGATCGGCCGTCACCATATCGAGACTGCCGACAGCCTTTCCAACCTCTTCATCAGCAATGGTGGCACCCAGACGAACCAGTCGGTTGCGCACCAATACCAGCTCGCCGACCATATTCATGATCTCATCGAGACGCTGCGTATCTACCCGAACAGTCGTTTCGGCTGCCACCGGCTTTTCGACCTTTTTAGCGGCCGCTTTCGCCTCAGCCTTTGGCTGCGGAGCCGGTGCTGACGCAGCTATGGGTGCTGGTTTAGGTGTAGGTGCAGGCGCAGCTTTAGGTGCTGAAACAGGCTCCACTGCTGCTGGTGTCGGCTCAGAATCAGCTGGAGCCGCCGCAAAAGCACCCTTTCCCTGCGACTGCAACTCATCAAGCAGCGCTTCAAATTCATCTTCGGTGATCGAATCATCACCATCAACGGCTGGGGAAGCCACAGGCGCAGGTGCTTGAGCGACAGCGCCATCGTTAACATCAGTGGTGACGGCACCACCGTGTTTACCCTTACCGTGTAGCTCATCCAACAACGCTTCAAATTCATCATCAGTGATGTCGTCATCAGCGGCAGACGCTGCTACAGGCGCGGGCGTTTCGGCACCGATCGCATCCAACAGCTGATCAAATTCAGCATCCGCATCAACCGCCGGAGCGATCTCATCGACAGCCGGCTGAACCGGTTCTACAACCGACGCCCCACCAAGCGATTCTCCGCGCGTCAACGCAGCCAGCTGTTCCAGCAATACGGGTTCAGCCGCTATCGGCTCATCGCCTGAACGTACCGCGTCGAACTGTTCGTTGACGGTATCCAGCGACTGCAGCACAACATCCATCAGCGAAGTAGTGACTTTAATGTCATTGTTTCGCAGTTTATCGAACACATTTTCAGCCGCGTGACAGCACTCGACTAAAGCGGTCAACTGAAGGAAGCCAGCCCCACCTTTAACGGTATGAAAGCCTCGGAAAATAGCGTTTAACAGCTCGCTATCTTCCGGGCGGTGCTCCAGATCAACCAGCTGTTCAGACAGCAGTTCAAGGATTTCCCCGGCTTCTACGAGAAAGTCTTGTAGGATCTCTTCATCTACATCCAGGCTCATACTTCAATTCCTCAGAATCCAAGACTCGACAGCAGGTCATCCACATCATCCTGACCCGCAACGACATCGATCTGTTCTTCTTCTAAGACCTGTGGGCCATGGCCTTTAATATCGGTCTCTTTTTTATCGGCCACGACGGCGTCGTCGTCTTCATCACTACGAACCACACCCGCGATACTATCGACCTTGCCCGCAACAAGAACCAGATTGACCAGGCTAGATTCAACATCATGAACCAACTCGTTCACCCGCTTAATCAGCTGACCGGTAATATCTTGAAAACCTTGCGCCAGTAAAATCTCGGTGTAATTGGTTTGCAGCTGGCCAGCGCCTTTCTCTATCTCTTGCAGAAAACTCTCTGTCGTACGGCCCAGATCTTTGAGTTCAGACATTGACCCTTGCGCATCTGCCATCTGCTGCCAGTCTTGACGCAATAACTTGGCCTGCTGCCCCAACTCTTCAGCGATCGGCATACTGGCATCGACCATATCCATGGTCTTGTTGGCAGCGCTTTCAGTCAGCTCGAGGACATAATTCAACCGCTCATGGGCGTTTGAAACCTCACTCAGAGTGTCTTGGCCTTCATGCTTGGTGGCTTGAATCTGGGCTGTTTTCTCAACATCGATATTGAACTCTTTGATCGCGGTATGCAGACCGCGGGTCAGCCGACCCACCTCCTGATACATGATGTTATTACGTGCTTCGCTTAGCTCAGCAAGAATATGCATCGCGCCGGAAAACTCTCCGCTTTCGAGCAATACGAGTAGTTCTTTAGCCTTGCCTTGCAAAGCAACTTCAAAACTCGGCAGATCCGTGACATCGTCTAGCATGGACATAGCCACAGCTCCTTATACGCGTTCAAAGATTTTTTCGATCTTTTCTTTGAGCACCGCCGCTGTAAACGGCTTAACAACGTAACCATTAACCCCTGCTTGAGCCGCCAAAATAATTTGCTCACGCTTAGCTTCGGCCGTAACCATCAAGATCGGCATTTTGGCCAGGGCTGGATCAGCGCGCACGTTCTGCAGCAATTCAAGCCCTGACATCCCCGGCATGTTCCAGTCGGTCACCAGGAAATCGATTCCACCGCCTTGCAGCACGGGTAGTGCAGTACTGCCATCATCGGCCTCAACGGTGTTGTTAAACCCAAGATCCCTCAACAGGTTTTTTATAATCCGTCTCATGGTTGAAAAATCATCAACGATGAGAATCTTCATATTTTTGTCCAAGATGACCTCCGGGCCATGACCCAACTTTATAAATTTTGTTCGTGCCCTTTTGGGTCAATATAAAATCAAAAAAAACAATATATTCAATATTAACGGCACACTCAACGCCAAGATCCTAAACGCGATCGTAAACGCAGTGCCGCCTGAGAATGAATCTGACTGACTCGCGACTCACTGACACCAAGCACCAGACCAATCTCTTTCAGATTGAGCTCTTCGTCATAGTACAACGCAAACACCAACTGCTCGCGCTCAGGCAAAGACCCTATTGCCTCTGCCAACGCCTTTTTAAAGGCCTCATCCTCGTGCAACTCATCAGGATGAGCATCGTCACTGGCAACCTCTTCACCCGCTGAATGCTCATTGCCTTCGCGCAACTCATCAAAGCTGAACAATCGACTGCCCGAACTATCTTTGAGCAGCGAGTAATACTCATCCAGGCCGACCCCCATCTCTGCGGCCACCTCAACGTCTTGTGCATCGCGCCCGGTACGCGACTCGACAACCTTGATCGATTCAGCAACCCTGCGGCCATTACGATGAACCGACCGTGGGGTCCAATCACCGCGGCGAACCTCGTCAATAATCGAGCCACGAATCCGGATACCGGCATAGGTCTCAAAGCTCGCGCCTTTACTGGCATCGTATTTACGGGCAGCCTCGATCAATCCAATCATTCCCGACTGAATCAGATCCTCAACAATGACGCTTGATGGCAGACGGGCCATAAGATGATGGGCAATACGCTTAACCAAGGGCGCATGTCGCTCTATCAGCTCAGTCTGACTTTCGACCCCTAAGTTGTACATGCAGTCCCTTAATCAATCAACGCGAGGTATTTCCACGCACTAATCGTTCAACAAAAAATTCCAAATGCCCTCTTGGTGCCGATAACACCGGCCAGCTAGCCACCTTAGCTGCTAGCTTTCCAAATGCCAGCGATGACTTGCTGCGAGGAAAGGCATTAAACACAGGCTGCTGTTTTTGCACAGCTTTACGAACCGACTCATCATAAGGGATCGCCCCAACATATTGAAGCGTCACATCGAGGAAGCGGTCAGTGACCGTTGTCAGCTTAGCAAACATGTTGCGCCCCTCCTGCTCCGTTCGCACCATATTAGCCAACACTCTAAAGCGGCTCATGCCATGATCACGATTTAGCAGTTTCATCAACGCATAAGCATCTGTGATCGATGTCGGTTCATCACAGACCACCACCAACACCTCTTGCGCCGCCCGCACGAAGCTCACAACCGATTCCGAGATCCCTGCGGCCGTATCGACAATCAACACATCGATCTCATCAGCAATTTCAGCAAAAGCATGAATTAACTCAGCATGCTCATGCGCACTCAGATCAACCAGCGACTGGGTACCCGACGATGCGGGGACTATCTTAAACCTTTCTGCCGCCGAAACCATGATGTCGCTCAACTGACACTCACCTGACAGCAGGTCAACAATGGTATTTTTAGGGCGCAACCCTAATAACACATCAACATTGGCCAAGCCCAAATCAGCATCCATCAGCACCACCCGCAGCCCCGACTGCGCCAACGCCGAACCCAGATTGACCGACACGTTAGTCTTACCTACACCACCTTTGCCACCGGTAACAGCAATTACCTGCGCCGAATGAATCGCATTCATCGCCAATCTCTCATACTGCATCGCTACGCTGCGCGTGCAGCACTACCGGTTTAAGACGGGCCTGCTGCCCGCTCGCCAACACCACCGCACGACTCACCAACGCCTTCGCCTTGGCTACTTCGATATTGTCAGGTATTTTCTGACCATCAGCCAAATACGCTACCGGCAATCGCTGCTCAACCACTGTACTGATCACTTCACCAAGACTAATCGACTCATCGATTTTACTAAGCACCGCGCCATTCAAGCCGATCGGCTTGAAATACTCGTACGCCGACTGCAGCACCTGCTGCTGCGCCGTACAAGGCATCACCAGGAATTTCTTAATCCGGCAGCTCGATTGCGACAACATCTGCAACTGTTCCTCTCGCTGCTGATCCATCCCACCGATCCCTGCGGTATCAATCAACACCACCCGCCGATCACGCAACGAGCGCAACGCTTCATCGAGACTATTATTTTCATCGACAACGCGTACCGGGATGTCAAGAATCCGACCAAAAGTCCGCAACTGCTCGTGCGCGGCGATCCGATAGCTATCGGTCGTTACCAGCGCCACACCTGAACTGCCGTGTTTTAGCACATACTGCGCCGCCAACTTACCGATGGTCGTAGTCTTACCCACCCCGGTAGCACCCACAAAAGCAAGAACACCGCCCCGATCCACCACATCTTCACCCACTACAGGCAGCGACTCGACCAACCGCGACAGCGACACCTTCCAAGCTCGATTGAGATCAACACCCGGCTCCAGCGCCTGCACCAACCGATCAGTCAACGAGGCACTAATACCCATCCGCTCGAGCCGGCTACGTAACCGAGACAGCACAGGCCCCTCATTGGTTGCCGCAACTGGCTGCTGGCTCATCTGGTCGCGCAACATCTGTTTCAAATCTTCAATTTCGGAACGCATCGAGCGAAGCATCTCACTTTCGGCCGCCGTTGCAGCGCCAGCCAGCCCCACCGAAGGCTCCTGTTCCGAATGCACTGAAGCTAACACTTCGTCCCAGGCGCGGTCATCGATATTACTTAACTGACGATTATTCGTCGCCCGGACCACACTGCCACCACCCTCTGCCACAGCTCTGCGCTTGGCCAGTTCAGCCCGGGTACGCCCCAACTCGACACCCAGCCGATCCTCCCGCTTGCGCCCGCTCAGCGCACTCAGGTGACGCTCCTTAGCAACAATCGGCTTGGGCGAACGAGATTGCCTGGCCGTCGATTCATCGTATTCCAGCGCCACCACGACCTCGACCCCGCCAGCGACTCGACTGTTTGACAAGATAACCGCTTCGGAACCGACCTCTTCACGCACCAGACGCATCGCCTGAGCCATATCCGGAGCAAAAAATCGTCTGACTTTCACACAGCCTCCTTATAAACAGTGTCATCCACACTCATCATGTCGCCGAACTTCGTCCGCATCACACTAACCACCAACCGACGCCACAATCGTGACCTGCTTATTTTCCGGAATTTCCTGATACGACAGCACATTCACCTGCTGAGTACCGTAACGAACAAACTTAGCCATCAACGGCCGAATTGGCGCCGCGACCAACAACACTGCCGGACGCCCCTCCGCCTCCAGCCGCGCCGCCGACTCCTCCAGCGCTCGCTGCAACCGCTCCGCCATCCCAGGCTCCAACGCCAGACCGTCGCTAACACCCGCCTGCTGACTCTGCTGAAATGATTGAAGCAACAGCTGCTCTAATTGCGGATCCAACGTCATCACCGGCAACTCCACTTCGCTACCGTAGATCTCCTGAACAATCAGCCGAGATAGCGCAGTTCGCACCGAGGCTGTCAAAGCGACAATATCTTGACTAATCGAAGCAGCATCCGTCAAATTCTCGGCAATAGTGCGAATATCCCGAACGGGAACCCGCTCTTTCAACAACGCCTGCAACACTTTCAACAACGAACTGATCGGCAATTTATTAGGCAACTCTTCGGCCAGCTTAGGCGAGCTCTTAGCCAGCAGATCCAGCAATCGCTGAACCTCTTCATGACCAATCAACTCATGCGCATGCGATGACATCACCTGATTGAGATGAGTCGCCACCACGGTACTGGCATCAACGACGGTATAACCGAGGGTTTGCGCATGCTCCTTCTGACCCGGCTCAATCCATACCGCTGCCAAGCCAAAAGCAGGATCCTTACCCTCGATCCCCTTCACCGTACCAAACACCTGACCGGGATTGATCGCCAACTCACGATCGGGGTAGATCTCTGCCTCGCCCGCCTCAACCCCCATCAAGGTAATCCGATAGGCTCCCGGCATCAGATCCAAGTTGTCACGAATATGAACCGCAGGCACCAAGAAGCCCAGATCTTGCGACAGCTTCTTTCTGACCCCACGTATGCGTCCCAACAACTGACCACCCTGTGCCTTATCCACCATCGGAATTAGACGGTAACCCACCTCGAGCCCGATCATATCGACCGGACTGACATCATCCCAACCCAACTCCTGTGGACCGACATCTTGCGCCGACTCCTGCTCTTCGACCGCAGGCGCCTGCAGCGCCTCAGTTTCTTTGCGCTGATTACGCAAAAAGATCCAGTAAGCCCCACCAGCAGCCATACCACCCAACCCCAGGAACGCCACATGCGGCATCCCTGGCACCAACCCCATAATGATCAACACCGCCGCAGCGATCCCCAACGATCTAGGCGTTGCGAACATCTGATCGAATACCTGCCCCCCCATATCGGCTGACGAATTAACTCGCGTTACCATCAATGCCGCGGTTGTCGACAACAATAACGATGGAATCTGAGCAACCAAACCATCACCAATGGTCAGCAACGAGTAAAACCGCACCGCGGTGGCAAAATCGAGGTCATGCTGCGCCATCCCGATACCCAGGCCACCAAAGATATTGATCACCAGAATCATGATGCCCGCCACGGCATCTCCTCGAACAAACTTACTCGCACCGTCCATTGAGCCGTAAAAATCCGCCTCCTGGGTTACCTCCGCCCGCCGGGTCTTGGCCTCATCCTGCGCGATCAACCCAGCGTTTAGATCAGCATCGATCGCCATCTGCTTGCCTGGCATCGCATCCAAGGTAAAACGCGCGCTCACCTCCGCGATCCGACCGGCACCTTTGGTTACCACCACAAAGTTGATAATCACCAGAATGGCAAACACCACCAGACCGACCACGTAATTACCGCCGATCACCACCTCACCAAAGGCTTCAATCACCTTACCGGCGGCGTCACCACCCTTATGCCCTTCAAGCAACACTACCCGAGTCGACGCCACGTTGAGCGACAGCCGCAACAGCGTCGACACCAGCAAAATGGTCGGAAAAACGGCAAAATCTAACGGACGAAGGCTGTACACCCCGACCAGCAACACCACCAGTGAGAGCGCGATATTAAAAGTAAACAACACATCCAACAGGAACGGCGGCATCGGCAATGTCACCATCGCCAACACAACCAGCAGCAACACGGGAATCCCAAGATTCCCCTGGCTTAAATTGCGAAAGGTGCTCGCCATTACCGCTTTATCCAACGATCCGAACCTGCATCAAACCCAACCCTAATCAATAAACGTCATTTTTATGGCGCAAAAACAACTACAAAGACATTGGGTTGCAAAAAACCTGCCACTAATAGCAATTCTTTACGTATTTTTGACGCACGCGCTATCAGCAAGCTTTACTTTGCCAACGCTTGGAGACAAGAGAGGAGTATCGGTGCATATAAAAAAGAGAGAGGAGGAGAGATAAATGAAAGCAGCCAGACACACCCTAGGGGAGCAGCATATAAAGAAAGCCAGACCAACGACGCAGACAGCCCGCCTAATCAATCGTGCCGAAGATCGTCCGGAATCGGATAATCGCCCGGTTCGCCCGGTTTTTTTGCCCGCTTAGCACGGTACTCACGCAGCTGATAGACGTAAGCCAACACCTGCGCCACCGAGACGTACAACCCTTCAGGAATCTCGTCGTCGAGGTTGGTGTTGTAGTAGATAGCCCGTGCCAGCGGTGGCGCCGCCAGTATCGGCACATCGTGCTCGACGGCTATTTCACGAATTTTAAGCGCCATCTGGTCAACCCCCTTAGCCACCAGTACCGGCGCGCCAGAGCCCCCCTCGCTGTACTTCAGCGCCACCGAGTAGTGCTCGGGGTTGGTGATAACCACATCGGCCTGCGGCACTTCACTCATCATCCTGCGCTGCGACATCTCATGCTGCAACTGACGGATCCGCCCTTTCACCTCGGGCTTACCCTCAGTGTTTTTCATCTCATCCTTGACCTCTTGCAGGGTCATTTTGAGCTTCTTGTTGTGATCGTAGAGCTGGAACGGCACGTCCACCGCGGTGATCAGAATCATAGTCGAGCACATTAGCAGGAAAGCCCAACCGAGCACCTGCAGTCCGTGCTCCATCGCCGGGATCACATCTTCATTCCCCATACTGAGAAGGTCCGACTGCTGCATCAGCAAAATAACGACGCAGAGCGACCCTACCACCAAAAACTTGGCGATCGCCTTGACCAGCTCGATCAGCGACTTGACCGAGAACATCCGCCCAATACCCGATAACGGATTGATACGACTCGCCTTGGGCGCCATCGCCTTAGCACTGAAGTTCCAGCCCCCCAGCGTTATAGGACCGATAATAGCCGCCGCCACAACCACGCCATAGAACCCCAACAGCGCCCACAGCATCTCGATAGTCGCGGCTGACAGATGGCCAAAAATCATATTTTGATCGAACAGATCCTGACGCTCCAGCACGAAATTGTACTTCATCACCTGCGCCAGGCTCTGCGCCACACCTGGCCCCAATACTATCAACCCCGCTGCTGCCGACAATAGCAATACTGTGGTGGTCAGCTCTTTCGAGCGAGCAATCTCACCCTTCTCGCGCGAGTCTTTAAGTCGTTTGGGGGTGGGTTCTTCGGTTTTTTCCTGTCCGGTTTCCTCTGCCATAAGCTAGCCTAAGGACCTCCGACCAACAACGTCGTTACCAGCATCAACACCTGCTCCGACACTCGCCGATAGTGATCCAGAAATCCTGCCAAGCTGACCCAGGTGATAAACAGACCAAACAACATTGTGAACGGGAATCCGATAGCAAAAATATTCAGCTGCGGTGCCGCTTTGGTCATGATGCCGAAAGCGAAGTTAACCACCAGCAGTGCAATCACCGCAGGCAGTGCCAACAGCAACGCCCCGGCAAACATCCAACTCGCCGCCGATGCCACCTGCCACAGCACATTCGTTCCCAGCATCTCGCCGACCGGCATCACATGAAAACTACCGACAATCACATCAATCAACACCAGATGACCATCCATCGCCAAAAACAGCATCATCACCATCATCTGAATGAACTGCGCCAACACCACCACCGACACGCCGTTGGCCGGATCAGAGGTCGAGGCAAAACCCAGACCCATCTGAGAGGAGATCATCTGCCCCGCCACCACAAATAGATGAAACATCACCTGAAACATAAAACCCAGCGTCAGGCCGATCAGCATCTGCTGCACAATAACCACAAACACCTGCGGAGATAGCCCTTCATAAACGGGCATTGCCGGTAGCAGTGGCGCCACCACAACGGTCACCGCCAACGCCAGCCCCAATCGGATCCGCACCGGCACCAACTGGGTACCAATCAGAGGCACCGCCATGAAAAAACTGGAGATTCGGAACAATGGCCACATGAAGCGGTTCATCCATTCGACCAACTCTGGAACACTCAATTCCAGCATGGTACTAACCGATCAAGAAGGGGATATTGGTAAACAGGAATTGAAACAGACCGGTGATCTCGCCGACGATCCAGGAACCGGTCCACATCAGCGTTGCTATAGTCATGATAAAACGTGGTAAGAAGCTCAGTGTTTGCTCGTTGATCTGGGTCGCGGCCTGAAAGGTGGCGATCACCAAGCCAACCAACAAGCTAGGCACGATCAATACCGCCACGATGGTAATAATCATCATGAACGCTTCGCGGTAAAGATCCAGCACCACCTCTGGGGTCATGAAACACTCTCTCGAAGTCTAGATATAGCGCTAATCTTAGCTGATCTAGGTACCAAAGCTGGCAGCCAGAGTTCCAATCACCATCGCCCAGCCATCGACCAGCACAAACAGCATGATCTTAAACGGCAGCGAGATAATCACCGGCGACAGCATCATCATACCCATCGCCATCAACACGCTGGC
>JBFFKD010000005.1:0-19082 GCA_041555595.1 Motiliproteus sp. | reverse complement strand
ATATTGACCTAGTATTAATAAGTCAATTAATGCCAGCACGGAGGCAGCATGATAAAGCAAACGATGCTTGTAACACTTATTACTACGGTCGTAGGTTGTGCTGCTACCCCCATATCAACCAAAGAGTTTTTAGACTGGGACCCCGTTGGGTTCAGTTCTGTTTTTCAAGAGAAAACAGGATGGAAAGGTATTGAGGGGAAGGACACTCTTACAACCATTTATGCGAAAGATGGCGAAACGTCGGAAAACTGGTCCATAAAGCTAGAGATTACCAATCTACCCATTGCAATTACGTCCATGAATCCTCGTATTCGTTGGAAGCCTGATAGTGTTATGGCCTCCGAAAACAAGAATTGCTCTGATTGGGAAGTACTATCAAGAAATGAATCAAGCATTCTCTATGAAAGAAAAAACATTAGCTGCCCAAGTTATTTGCATGGACAGGAAATAGGCCGGATCGTGATGGGAAAATTTAACTTGTGGTGGATATCTTATGGCATCAGAGATCGGCGATTATCAGGTGATGAAAGGGCTTCCTTTATTGCACACTTAAAGCAAGCCTCGGTTGCCGTGCGTGGGCAATAAACAGAGTGGGTGCTAGATAGTACGTTACAGGCGATGAACATGCGATTGCTGTTTTCTGTGGTTCTAAGGGACTGCTTTGTGTTGCTCAGCGTCCCCTGGACCATCAAAAGTCAGAGGGCGGTTCCCGCCCCGAAGCAGACTCTTGCAAACGATCTTTGACGGCACTCAGCGTTGTGCTTTTATACAGTGTATTTGGCCAGCAGGAGACAACTGGCTCGTTTTGTCAAAGAAACAGGCTCATTTTTCACTGGAAACAATGCGCATAATCGAGGATTATCAATCCATTATGGATGATCGGCTCTGAGATACTGTGCCACCCCACCAAGATATATGAGCCAGCTCGTTTTCATAGGAGGACGATGACCGGTGTTCAAGAAAAAACAAATATATTCAGCTTGTTACCATCCTTTCATTCAGTGCATGAATACGGCAAAACGAGCCGGCTCAGTATTAAAATGTTAAGTTTTGGGTGTTCAATATCTACAAATAGTCGCTTATGACCAGATTTACTAGAAAGAATAGAGGGTGAAATGATAAGGCTATTAATCATTCTTGTTGTTCTGCTGGTTGCATGGCAACTATTTAGAATGTCGAGTAGAGAAGCAACTTTAGAGGAAGCAAGGACAATAGGTCTTAAAAAAGCAAGGTCGCACATTCAAAGCCCCATCTTATTAGAAGATTACGCAGAATCTAGAGGAATCGCTAAGGAGGGACTGTATTCTTTCGTAGAGAAAGGGGAAATTCCTTCCTATCGCTGGCGGCAGTTCACATACATTGAGGACCGTGAATTAATTGTTGCTAACAAATAAACTTAACAAAGCGTTCAATTTCAGCCCTGCGGGCTCGGACCTGCAAACTGCTACGCAGTTTTCCGGCCGCGTTAACGCGGCGTTGTGAATGCAGCGCGGTGAGAGTTAATCGCAATGGGATCATTAATAGAAACAATAATTTATTGCCCGTACTGCGTAGAATCTATTACTGCACTCTGACCTATTGCGTCCTGCTATCGGCAAGCGTCAAATCTGTCGGATCCTTCAGGCTCGGTTCGTTCATGATTTTTGACGAGGCTTTGAAGGCGGAACCTGTCGCCCTTGCCAGGTTGTCTGTCGAAGTTTGTGATTAAAAGTTAAATAATGTTTAAATGTCACTCTCTGGCAAGATGGCTCTCTGCAATGGAAGGTATAGTAAGTTTGAGTAAACCAATTAGAACGTCATATCTAAGAATATCGCTTGTATCTCTAATGGTCGCTTTATCTGGGGTTAACCCGGTCTACGGATCTAGTAGCCAGCTAAATGAACTGGTGGCAGAGCGGGTTCAGGTGGTATTTGAAACCAATCGCCGTATTAAAAAGACATTGTTGAAGACCGCTTCCAAACCCGCCTTCAAACAGTACTTTTCTGCAAGTGATGACGATAGTCGAGCGAAGTACAAAAGAAAGTTCGAGAAGGCGATCAAGCAGACTCAGAAATACTTTGATGTTAAAGAGATGTGCTTGATCGACCGGTCAGGCAAAGAAATTTCCCGAGTTGATGCAGGAAGAGTCAGTGATGAATTAGCGACTGATGAACATGAAGCCGTATTCTTTGAGCCCGGTTTTCAACTCAAAGAGGGCCGTAGCCTTATCTCTCCCATCTACTTCTCTCCTGACAGCAGTAGCTGGGTTATTGCTTATGTCACTCCAATCTACAGCCAAAACAGTCCAGTAGCGTTGTTGCATTTTGAACATGACCTTGATTATTTACAAAGGAAGATTATAGACGGGGTTGTTGATGAGCAGTTTGTGGTTGCGCTCTCCGGCGACGGCTGGATTATCGCCGACAGCCGAGACCCCATAAAATTCAGCAAGGAGGCAAACACAGGCGCGGAAGAGGCGGAGGATTTTTTCAGCAAAGAGCTGTTCGAGGGGGTGTCCGCTCAATCCATCCTAACTGCGCTTGAGGCTGGAGAAAAAATCCAAGGCTATGATGCCGCGATGAAGAAAGTAGGCCAGTTGACAATACTCGCTCTTGAGCCAACCCTATAGTTGCTGCTTCAGGTTACCAGGGTATAGGGCTGGAAAACGCGGGTCGATTCGCAGGCAGATATCACAACCTTGGTTTATTTAAGCACTTTTCCAGCAGATCGATACGCTCGATTAACTGACCAGAAAGGTATTTGATCTCGTCAGGGTGGTAGCCCAAGTCGGGAGAGCCTTTGAAAAGGGTGAAGGCTGTGTGCAGCTCCCTATGAGGCGCTATTAAAACGTTAAACTCCGGCAGTTCACCCAGTTCATCGCTAGCGGATAATAACCACTTCCCAAAATCGCAGCGAGTGTGCTCCTCTTCCACCTCAGGGTTTTCAGAATGCACGACCTCGTAAACCCATTTAGTGTGCTGCATTCTGGCGTCAAGCCGCTGGTCAAGCGTTTGTAGTCTGCACTCCTTGCGCGGTTTCTAGTCGAGACAGTGGTTGCAGCCATCGGGTTATTGGCTGAACAGCGCCGCATACTGACCATAGCCTTGATCTTTTAGCTTCTCAGCCGGGATGAACTTCAGCGCTGCTGAGTTGATACAGTAGCGCAGCCCGGTAGGTTTTGGGCCGTCGTCGAACACATGTCCCAGATGTGAATCACCGTATTTACTGCGTAATTCGGTACGCGGCAAGATCATCTTGTAATCGGTTTCGTTAACGATATGGTCGGGTTCCAGCGGCTGATAAAAGCTGGGCCACCCGGTGCCGGACTTATACTTGTGGGTCGATGAGAACAGCGGCTCACCGCTGACGATGTCGACATAGATACCAGCCTTTTTATTATCCCAGTACTCGTTGCTAAATGGCGATTCAGTGTCATCTTGTTGGGTGACACGATACTGCAGCGGGGTCAGTAATTTCTTTAACTCGGTATCGCTGGGTTTGCTGTAGCTGCGACGGCTTTGCTCGGCCGTCGCTGTGGGCTTGGGCGTTTTCTCAGCGGCACCTTGTTGGGCCATCATCGATGGTGACTGCAGCGCAGGAAGCGCCAGCTCCTCTCCCCAGGTCTTCTCCAGGTATTGGTTACGACCCGAGTTATAGCGATAGAGGTGGTAGCGAATCGGATTTTTGGTGTAATAGTCCTGGTGGTAATCCTCGGCAGGCCAGAACTTTTTCAGCTCGATCAGTTCAACCGCCAGTGGTTTGTTGTAGCGCCCCGTTGCTGCCAGCTGCTCAAGTGCTGCAGTTGCGGCCTGTTTTTGCTGTGGTGATTGGAAGAAGATCGCCGGGCGATACTGATCGCCCCGGTCGACGAACTGGCCGCCGTTGTCGGTGGGATCGATCTGGCGCCAAAACGCCTGGAGTAGATAGTCATAGCTGACAACACTGGGGTCGTAATGCACCTGTACTACCTCGATATGACCGGTGCCACCGGATGATACTTCGCTGTAGGTGGGATTGTCCTTAAAACCACCGGCGTAGCCCGATACCGCGTCGATCACACCTGGCACTTTTTCAAAATCGGATTCGGTGCACCAGAAACAGCCGCCAGCAAATACTGCGCTGGCCTGGTTGCCGGTTGCCATGTTGGATGGTGTTTTGGCCTGCATGGTCGGGCTTAAGAACAGTCCCAGCGACAGCAGCGCAGCTGAAGCCAAACCTAGTCGTCGGATCGTGATGTGGTGTAAAACGTTAAATGGAACGCGCATGGTGCAGCCCCTGTGTTGTGGTCGTTAGATGTTGTTGGTAGTTGCTATAAATCAATAGACTCAGTGTGGGGCAAAATATTTCAACAACAACTGATTTTTTATTTGTGATAAGTCAAATTGTTGTGACTGTGCGGCGCCATCGGTCAGATTGATGCGGCTTGGAATCAGGCTAATGACTGTTGAATGCACAAGGCTAAGAGCCGTTAGGGAGAGGTGAGATCACTGTTAAGCAATCCGAACCGATGATCATTCAGACGACAAGATCCAGTTGCTGCAGGGAGCCGGTCGCGCCTGATTCGGCTAGGTATACGCCGGTTGCGCGGATTTTTCCCTGTAGCTCGTTGTCGGTGCCTTTAAGATCGAAAGGGGTGTCGGTCGAACCGAGGTAGAGCGCTCCCACGCCCAGCTGCTTGAGTCCGAGTAGTTGGTCGTTGCCCTGATCGTCCTTGATCCAGACCTTGAGTTGGTCGAATACCGAGTCGGCCTCGTCGATAAAGTTATTACCGTCCTGATCATATTTTGCCAAGTCGGCAAAGCCATCGCCGCTGGTCGCCCCGAACAGTTCGGTGCCATCGTTGATGGTACCGTCGCCGTTTTTATCCAGCGCTAGCATACCGCTGTGCGAAGCCAGTTGATGAATCTGATCCTGCTCACCGTCGGCGTCCAGGTCGAACGCAAAGCGGTTGCTATGCAGCTCGGCCGCCTTGCCATCGAAGTTGATCACCAGCGGGTCTTTCAGTTTGGCGCCGGCCTCAATCACCAGTGAACTTTGCTCCGAGAAATGACGAGACATGGTCATTGCGAGGGCAAAATCGATTTCACGACCATCACGGGTGCGTACCTTGCCTTGAGCCTGAAACGAGGTCTGTTCGAACTCATCGATGCTCTGATAACTCTGATAACGCATGCCCAGCTCTGACGGTCCTGAATCCGCTTCAGCCACCGATTCGGCGGGGCGCTCGGGTGGCTGTGAGGCTTGCGCCGAGCGCTCAGCCGATGGCTCGCTGTGGTTGCCGATCTTGATAGTCTTGCCGATCATTCGCTCCAAAATCGATTTGATCAGCTGGGTACGCGGGTCGAGAGTGGGTTGATCGACTTCGTTGGTGGAGGAGTTGGCTGTGCTGCTCGTGCCGGTGATCGGGGGTTGAGAGCTCAATTGTGATTGTTCGGGCGTTTCGGCTGAAATTTCGGGGCGTGCGGGTGTGGCTGCGGCCTGTTGTGCAAGTTCTGCTGTTAGTTGCGGATCGAGTGCGGCGGAATCTTGGCGCTCAACACGGGTGGCCATCGCTGCAGCGGATTGTTGCAGCTGGTCGCGGCTGACCTCGACCGAGGCTTGCAGGTTGCCCTGCTGGTCGACCTGAAACAGCTGTAACGACTGCTGTTGCTGTTGTCGCCGTGTGGCCAAGTGTTGGGCAGTTAGGGAGATGTTGCTGCTATCGATAATCATGACTACCACCACGGGGTAACGGCTGCAGTTGGGGGTAAACAAGGTTATCGGCGGTGTGGCTGGGTTGTTTAATTTTTGATCAGGCTTGTTGGCGTGCTCTTTAGTCGGGGTGATCGATCAACCCCCCTGACATCGCCTCGATCTGAGTGTGTCAGTCGGCAGACCCGAGCTTGCCTACAACGTGACTCGGCTGCGGGAGGAGGGCTGTAAAATAATTTATAGCAACCGATCGGTACCTTATAAGTGTCGAAATGTAGCGGCTGGATTCGCTGTAACTCACTGTTGCTTAGGGGTTATGCGAATCATGAATCGGGCCGTGTCACTATTTCGATTGTGAGTCGGTGGGGTTTGACCTAGGCTTCGTGATGGAATTTTTCAACAGCGGATGCTGTTTGCGCTGATAGGCGCTTTGGACACAGGCGCCTTTGAAAGAGGTCGTTTGAAAAAAATAATTAAATCGGGATGTAATGATGAAAAAACTTTCCACCTTGATGGCCGGTGCGGTCTTTACGCTGGGGCTGTCGATGACCGCTCAGGCAGCAACGCTGAAGATGGCCTACGATGCTGATCCGGTATCGCTTGATCCGCACGAGCAGCTGTCCGGCGGCACGCTGCAGCAATCGCACCTGAACTTCGACCCGCTGGTACGCTGGAATAAAGATCTGGGTTTTGACGCGCGTCTGGCCGAGAGCTGGAAACGGATCGACGACAAGACCATGCGTTTCAGCCTGCGCCAGGGGGTGACCTTTCACTCGGGTAACAAGCTGACTGCCGAAGATGTCCGTTGGACGTTCGAGCGTCTGAAAAATAGTCCGGACTTCAAAGGGGTCTTTGCCGCGTTCGAAGGCGTCACCGTGATCGATGACAACACCTTCGATCTGGTTACTACCGAGCCTTACCCGCTGGTGATGCACTCGGCGACCTACATCTTCCCGATGGACTCAAAGTTCTATAGCGGTAACGATGCTAACGGTCAGCCAAAAGATCTGCTGGTCAAGCACGGTAACTCGTTCGCATCGAACAACCTGTCAGGTACTGGCCCGTTTGTGGTGAGCAGTCGTGAGCAGGGCGTTAAGGTTGTGATGGATCGTTTTGATGGTTATTGGGACAAGGCCTCTAAAGGCAATGTCGACAAGATCATCATGACTCCGATCAAAGAAGCACCAACGCGTGTTGCGGCACTGTTGTCCGGTGATGTGGATTTCATCGCACCGGTTCCACCGACCGATCACAAGCGGATCGAGGGTAACGGCAAGGTTGATCTGGTCACCCTGGGTGGTACGCGGATCATCACTTTCCAGATGAACCAGGAGCGTCGCGAAGAGTTTAAAGATGTCCGTGTTCGTCAGGCGATCGTTCATGCGATCAACAACGAAGGGATCGTCAAGAAGATCATGAAGGGCTTCGCCACTGCCGGTGCTCAGCAGGGACCGAAGGGCTATGCCGGTTACAAGGACAACCTCAAGCCGCGTTATGACCTGAACAAAGCCAAGCAGCTGATGAAGGATGCCGGTTACGAGAACGGCTTTAGCATCACCATGATGGCGCCGAACAACCGTTACGTGAACGATGCCAAGATCGCTCAGGCGGTTGCCTCTATGCTGTCCAAGATCAACATCAAGGTTGATCTCAAGACTATGCCAAAGGCGCAGTACTGGCCCGAGTTTGATGCCCGCGCAGCGGACATGATGATGATCGGTTGGCATGCAGATACCGAAGATTCAGCTAACTTCACCGAGTTTCTGGCCGCTTGTCCAAACACCGATACCGGTGCCGGCCAGTACAACAGTGGCAACTACTGCAACACCGAGGTGGATGCGCTGGTTAAGCAGAGCAACACCGAGACCGATCCTGCCAAGCGCGCTGCGCTGCTGCAAAAGGTTGAACAGACTCTGTACGATGAGGCGGCATTCGTACCGCTCCATTGGCAGAATCTGGCCTGGGCTGCGGGCAAGAACGTCAAGATCGAGTCTGTGGTCAACGTGATGAACTTCCCCTACCTGGGTGACCTGGTGATCGAAGAGTAACGATCATCCACGGCAGCAATACCTCAATTGAGGTGTTGCTGTGCGCTTTGTTGGAATTCGGCCGTGTTGTTTTTCGCGGCCGGGTTTTGACTTTCAGGTGACGGAGTCGGATTGGCGTCTGTGCTAATTGGATTTTTCTGCTCTGCCCCCTGAAAGTCGAAATCGCTGTCGCTTACGAGCTTAATAGTTTGGCTGTCTGCCTTGAATATCGATCTGTCTCGATCTGCCGATCAGACTGATGCGATCAGCGCAGCCGGCCCTGTTCCGGTTTATCGCGTGGTGCTGTTATCACAGTGCTGCGCCGCATGAGACCCTTATCATGATCGCCTTTGCCATACGACGCCTGTTTCAGGCTATTGTCGTCATGTTTGTTATCAGTCTGCTCAGTTTTTCAATCCAGGATAATCTGGGTGACCCGCTGCGCGAGCTGGTGGGCCAGTCGGTATCTGAAGCGGAGCGTCAGTCGCTACGTGATGAGCTGGGCCTGAACGATCCGTTCCTGACTCAATACCTGCGTTTTGCCGGCAATGCCCTGCAGGGCGACCTGGGAACCTCCTACTTCTTCAAGAAGCCGGCGATGGAGGTGATTTTGAATAAGCTGCCGGCGACACTGGAGCTGGTGTTTGGTGCCACGCTTATTATCATCGGCTTGTCGGTGCCGCTGGGGGTCTATTCGGCGATCAAGCCACACAGTTTGTTCTCCAAGACGGTGATGGGGGTGAGTATTATCGGCATCTCGGTGCCGGTGTTTCTGACCGCTATCATGTCGATCTACCTGTTTGCGGTGGAGCTGAACTGGCTACCCTCGTACGGTCGGGGCGAAACGGTGGCGTTGTTTGGCAGTTGGGAAACGGGCTTCTTGAGCGTCGACGGTTTAGCGCATCTATTGCTGCCCTGCGTCTCGCTGGCGTCGATCATGCTGCCGCTGTTTATCCGCCTGATCCGCTCCGAGATGATGGAGGTACTTGAATCCGAGTACATCAAGTTTGCCAAAGCCAAGGGCTTGCCGCTGACCCGGATCTATTTCCTGCATGCGTTGAAGAACACCATGCTGCCGGTGATCACCGTCGGGGGGGTGCAGATCGGCACGATGGTGGCTTACACCATTCTGACCGAAACCGTATTCCAATGGCCGGGTATGGGCTTCCTGTTTCTGGAAGCGGTTAACCGAGTCGACACGCCGCTGATCGTGGCATACCTGATTGTGGTGGGGGCGATCTTCGTGGTCACCAACACTATCGTCGATCTGATCTACGGGCTGGTTAATCCGACCGTGAAACTGGCGGGAGCAAAATAATGACGACCGACGTTTTGGATATTGCCGCGGCACCGAGCCGTTGGCAGCGCTTTAAGGACTCACACCTGTTTCATAGCTTCAGCCGTGACAAGGTGGCGATGGTCAGTTTCAGCATTTTTATGCTGTATGTCGTGGCCTCGCTGTTAGCACCGCTGGTGGCACCGTTCGACCCGTACGATCCGTCCATGATCGATATTATGGACTCGGAGATTCCGCCATCATGGCAGGAGGATGCTGACGAACGCTTCATGCTCGGTACCGACGCACAGGGCCGCGATATGCTCAGCACCATGCTGTACGGCACCCGTACCTCGTTGATGATCGGCTTGTGCGCGGTTGGCCTGCAGATGTTTCTGGGGGTGTTGATCGGTTTGAGTGCGGGCTATTTTGGTGGTCGGATCGACAGCTTCTTGATGCGGGTGGCCGATATTCAGCTCAGCTTTTCCACCCTGATGGTGGCGATCGTGGTGCTGGCGGTGTTTCAGGCTGCCTTTGGAGCTGAGTTGTACGCCGATCTGGCGGTGATCATGCTGATTCTGGTGATCGGCATCGCCGAATGGCCGCAATACGCCCGCACCGTGAGGGCCTCGGTGTTGGCCGAAAAGCATAAAGAGTACGTCGATGCGGCGCGGGTGATGGGCTTTAAGAGTTCGCGCATCATGTGGCGTCATATCCTGCCGAATACGTTGTCGCCGATTCTGGTGATCTCTACGGTACAGATCGCTAACGCCATCATCTCTGAGGCGTCGTTGAGTTTTCTTGGTCTGGGTATGCCGGTATCGCAACCGTCGCTCGGTTCGTTGATCTCCAGCGGTTTCGAGTACATCTTCAGCGGCTCTTGGTGGATCACGGTGATCCCTGGGATCGTGCTGGTGGTGCTGGTGTTGGTGATGAACCTGCTCGGTGATTGGCTCCGTGATGTTCTCAATCCGAAACTGTACAAGGGCTAAGTGATATGTCTTTACCAAAGTTCTTTGCACAGGTGATGCAACACTGCGCGATCTGCTGCTCTTCAAATCCAGCAAAACTGTACCAGGGGTAACCGAGATGGCGTTATTAGAAGTTAAAAATCTCGAGGTTACCTTCGGATTACGGCAGGGGGGCGTCAAGGCGCTACGCGATGTCAGTTTTACCGTCGAACGCGGCGAGCGGGTCGGAATCGTCGGTGAGTCCGGTGCCGGTAAATCGGTGGCAGCATTTTCGATCCTCAATTTGATCAGCCGTCCCGGCCAGATCACCGGAGGCGAGATTCTGTTCGAAGGTGAAAATCTGGCAACGCTGAACGAGAAGGCGATGCGCGAGATTCGTGGCAACCGGATCGCCATGATTTTCCAAGATCCGATGATGACGCTCAATCCTGTGCTGACATTGGGCCAGCAGATGATCGAGTGCCTCAAGGCACACCGCAAGATCAGTACTGCCGATGCTCGGGCGATCGCAATCGCCAAGCTAAAGCAGGTCCAGATTCCGTCGCCTGAAACCCGGATCGATCAGTATCCACATGAGCTATCTGGCGGCATGCGACAACGGATTATCATCGCCATCGCGTTGTTGCTCGATCCCGTTTTGATCGTTGCTGATGAGCCGACCACGGCGCTGGATGTCACCATTCAGGCCGAAATCATGGAGCTGCTGCTGGAGTTGTGCGAGTCCAACAATGTTGGCCTGATCCTGATCACTCACGATCTGGGAGTTGTGTCGCAGGTGACCCAGAAGGCGATCGTGATGTACGCCGGCCGAGTCATCGAGCAGGGGCCGACCAAAGAGGTTATCAACGATGCTCAGCACCCCTACACTCAAGGCTTGATCAACGCGTTGCCACAGCAGACGGTGCCGGGGCAGAGATTGAACCAGATTCCCGGTTCGATGCCAGGGCTGCAGAACATTCCTGCCGGTTGTTCCTTCAACCCGCGTTGTGAATTTGTGATGGACGAGTGCTATACCCGGCTGCCGGAATTTACCCAATCGGGTGGCTGCTTGGTCGCATGCCATATGGTACGGGCGTTGAAGCAATCGGCCGATATCAATGACTCATCAGATACCAACACACAGGCGCAGGGTTGAGGATCACACTATGAATGCACAACAACCGCTGTTGCAGGTCCGCGATCTGAAAAAGCGTTTCAATATCTCCGGCGATTTTCTTGACCAGCTCAAGTTTGAGGGCGGCAAGATTGTCCGTAAACAGGAACATGTCCATGCCATCAACGGCGTCAGCTTCGATGTGATGCAGGGTGAGGCGCTGTGCGTAGTCGGCGAGAGTGGCTGCGGCAAGTCGACCGTGGCTCGTACCGTGATGGGGCTGCTAAACCCGAGCGGCGGTAGTATCCATTACCGTGGCGAGCGGATCGATCAGCTCAGTGATCATCAGATGCTGCCGTATCGTAAGAAGATGCAGATGATCTTCCAGAATCCCTACGCGTCGTTGAATCCGCGCAAGACCATCACTCAGACGCTGGAAGAACCGGTACGGTTCCACAACCCGCAGATGAGTCAGGTCGAGATTCAGGATAAGGTCAAGGCGGTGATGTTCGATGTCGGGATCGATCCAAGCTGGGGAGTGCGTTATCCGCATGAGTTCTCTGGTGGTCAGCGTCAGCGGATCTCGATCGCCCGGGCGCTGACCCTCGATCCAGAATTTATTGTCGCCGATGAACCCATCTCGGCACTCGACGTGTCGATTCAGGCGCAGGTGTTGAATCTGATGATGAAGGCGCAGGAGGAGCACAACCTGACCTACCTGTTCATCACCCACGATCTGTCGGTGGTCGAACACTTCGGCACCCGGGTAGCGGTGATGTATCTGGGTACCGTCTGCGAGCTGGCCGCGACCAAGACCCTGTTCGATACTCCTCGGCACCCCTATACCCAGGCCTTGCTGAGTGCGATACCAAAGTTGCATGACGATCGGCCCAGCCACATCAGGCTTCAGGGCGAAGTACCGACGCCGGTTAATCTGCCTAGCGGCTGCGTGTTCCACGGGCGTTGTCCGCACGCCAATGACCGCTGCAAGCAGCAGGTGCCTGAACTGATCGTGCAGAACGATGGTTCACAGGTCGCCTGTCATGGTATCGAAGAGGGGCGGTTGTAACGGTAATAGCCAGGGCAATTGTTGTGGTTACTACACACAGCTGACAGCGGCGTTTGCTGTTGCGATCGAAGGGCTTGCCAGATGGCAGGCCCTTTTTGTTTCTACACTAAAGTTTGAATCCATTGATAAGGACAGACGATAGTGAACCCCAACAGTAGATTACTGGCGCCGGTGGCGTTGGTTTTCGATTGGCACGGCACCCTGGTCGATACTCTGGATGCGATGTTTGCGGCGATGGAGGAGATGTTGCCGCAGCTCGAAGAGTTACAGCTGGTCGAGCGGCTGCTGGCCGAAGATCGGTGTCGTAGTGCCGAGGATGCCAAGCTGGTGCGTTATATTCGTATCTTTCGCCGTCTGCATCCCAGGATTTTGGCCGAACGGCGGGTATCGCGTACCGATATCTTCAATGCCATCTTCGGTGATGATCTGGACGCTAAAGATCGTGCTCACCAGGTCTATAACGATTGCTACCGGAGCCACTATGGCAAGGTTCACCCGTTTCAGCAGGGCGTGATGGCCTACCTGCAAGGTTTTAAACAGCTGGGACTGATGCTGGCGGTCGCCACCAACCGCAGTCGTGAATTTCTGGATTACGAACTACAGCTGGTCGATGAGGGGCAGTGGGCGGGGATTATCGACCTCAGTGTGTGCGCTGACGATGTCACCCACTACAAGCCCGATCCGCAACTGTTACTGCAGAGCGTACAGCTTCTTGATGCGCCTGCTGATGGCCGCAGCTGGTATATCGGCGATAGTGTGCTGGATATGGTTACCGCCAAAAAGGCAGGCCTGGCGGCGATCTATTACAACGGTGTCTGCAGCTCTGAGTCAGAACTGGAGCGGCTGTTCGCGGCTCATCCTTCCGCTCAGCCCGATGCTATCGTGGCCAGCCTCGATCAGCTCTGGAGTTTGGTCGCGGATTGTCAGCGTGGCGATGGCGGTGCGTTTCGTGCTCAGGCTGAGCTATATCGTCCAGGCCCTTTTACGCCGCCGTCAGCACCGCCAAAGAGGATCGAGCCGGACTGGCACCCGGCTGTTGCTGGGCTCGAATCACCGCAAGCAATTCTGTTCGATTGGCATGCCACTCTGGTCGATACTTTGGATGCGATGTACCACGCGGTCGACGATATGCTGCCCGATCTGCGTCGCGTTGGTCTGTTCGACAAGCTGGTCGATCCGGCCGACAGCAAGACTCCCGAAGACGCTCGGTTAGTCGAGTATGTCCAGAGCTACAGCCAGCTGCACCCCAGGGTGAAGACCGACCGAAAAATTTCCCGTACCGATATTTTTGAGGTGTTGTTTGGTGCCGATGAGCAGGCCAAGCAGCAGGCCCATCGGCTATTTAATCAGCACTACCGTAACCATTACGGAACCGTACTGCCGTTCGAGCCTCAGGTGCGGCAGATGCTGCGGTCGTTGAATGATTGGGTGCAGGTAGGCGTGATTACTAATCGCGATCGTGAGTTTTTTGAACATGAACTGGCGGCTGTCGAAGGTAGCGGTTGGAGCGACCTGTTTGCGTGTAATGTCTGTGGCGACGACACTGCGCTTCGTAAACCGCACCCCGATCAGCTGCTACGTGCTGCTGCTGAGCTGGGCCGTCCGGCTGATCTTAGACTCTGGTATGTCGGCGACAGCACTACCGATGTGATCGCCGCCAAACGTGCGGGCATGACCGCGGTATTTTTTAACGGCGCCCAATGGGACCAACCCTGGCTTGAAAAAATATTTCCCGGCGATGAACGCTTCCCCTATCAACCCGATGTGGTGGTTAACGATTTCTCGGAGTTCTGGGCGCTGGTACTGGCCTGTCTGCATCGATAGCAGAGTGTGACTGTTATCGGCACCAACAGCGGCACGAAGCAAACGCTTATCTCATGTTTGGAATTGCGCTAAAATGCGACTCCTTATCTTTTGCTGCTCAGGCATACCCCATGGATTTAAAATGGCTCGATGATTTTCGCGCGTTGGCGCGGACGCGACATTTCTCGCGTGCCGCCGACGAGCAGAATGTCAGCCAGCCGACCTTCAGTCGCCGGATTAAACTGCTGGAGGAGGAGCTGGGGTTGATGCTGATCGATCGAAATACTCTGCCGCTTAGTCTGACTCCGGCCGGTAAGCTGTTTCTGGAAAGCTCCGAGCGGATCTGTCGAGACCTGCGCGAAACCCGTGATGCCTGCCTTGATCTGGAACGCGCGGAGCTGGAAAAACTCAGTTTTGCCACCAATCAGGCGCTCTATCTGAGCTTCTATAAAGAATGGTCAGAGCAGTTGAACGACCAACTGCAAGGCTCGTTGGGCGAAAATGCCGAGCTGGCGTTGAATCTCAACTCAACCGGTTGGGTCGGCAACGACTTTGTCGAAGCGTTACAGCAGGGCGATTGCGATCTGGTGCTGTGTTACTGGCATCCGGCGATCGATTTTCTACGTCCGCTCGAGGGGCGTGATTTTATCAGCCATACCCTGACCCGTGAACGTCTGCTACCGGTCACCGCCTGCGATAGCGATGGCCGTCCCAAGTATCTACTTCCGGGCCTGGACAACGCGTCGTTACCTTACATCGGTTACAACAGCAGTACCTTTCTTTATCCGGTAATCGCCGACCATCTACGCCGGGTGGCTGAGCCACCCTATCTGCTGCAGGTTAACCAGAACTCGCAGGCGGTCAGCGTCAAAGCGATGATCAGCCAAGGCTACGGTGTCGGCTGGTTACCGCAGCGCCTGTTACAACAAGGCGGTGATCAGGGCCTGGTCAGCGCGGGTAGCGAGCAATGGGCGGTCGAGTTGGAACTCAGGCTGTATCGGTTGCGCGATAGCCGCTCACCGCGGATGGAGCGAGTCTGGCAGCGGATCGTCGATGACGCCGCTACACCGCCTTCGAACCGGGTTTCGATCCGTTAACGATTGTTCATCTCTCACTCATTTGCATTTTTTGTTAGGAGTTGTCACGCCATGACATCACAAGATCTACCGATCGAACAGCTGTTTGCTCTGCACATCCAGACCCAGCAACGGCAGCTGGAACAGCTGTTAACCGATGCGTTGTTGGTGGGGCAGGGTATTGATCAGCTGTTGATCTTTAGCGGTTCACCCAAACGCTGGTTTGCCGATGACCACGACTACCCGTTTGTTAGTAATCCCTATTTCCGTCGCTGGCTGCCGTTACCGAGCCACAGCAACTGTGCGCTGTTGATCGCTCCGGGTCGCAAGCCCAAGCTCTATTACGCCAATCCAACTGATTTCTGGCACCTGAGTGCAGGTAGCCCGCAGGGCTTCTGGATCGATACGGTGGAGGTGGTCGAAGTTGAGACGCTGGAGCAGATTGGCAGTGATCTGGTGCAACCCCAACGGATCGCCTTTATCGGTGAAGAGACCGAGCTGGCGGCGCAGTGGGGAATTACGGCGGTCAATCTGCCATCGGTTCTGGCTGAGCTGGACTGGAATAGCGCGCTTAAGACCGATTACGAGCTGGATTGTCTGCGTCAAGCGACCGAAACCGCGGTTGCGGGCCATCAGGCTGCGGCGCTGGCGTTTGCCGAGGGTTACAGCGAATTCGGTATCAATCTGGGTTACCTGGCTGCGACCGGTCAACGCGAGTCGCAATTACCGTACGGTAATATCGTCGCGTTGAATCAGCACGCGGCGGTGTTGCACTATCAGCAGCAGGAGCAGCAGCGACCCGAAAAACGTTACAGTTTTTTGCTGGACGCCGGTGCCCAGGTACAGGGCTATGCCGCTGATATTACCCGTACCTATGTCGCCGACGGAGCCAAAACCCATACCGATGCTGGCCGTCTGTTTGCCCAGCTGGTCGATGCGGTCGATACGATGCAGCAGCAGTTGTGTCAGCAGGCGGTCGCTGGCCAGTGTTTTATCGAACTGAATCAGCGTTGTCACCAGCAACTCGCCGACATTCTGGCGCGTTTTGAGCTGATTAAGTTATCGCCTGAAGCGATTATCGAGCAGGGACTAACGCGCACCTTCCTGCCGCATGGATTGGGGCATCTGCTGGGCGCTCAGGTGCACGATGCCGGCGGACGTCAGCTCGATCGCAGCGGTGGCACGATCGCCGCCCCGGAGCAGCACCCCATGTTGCGATTGACCCGTAAATTGCAGGCGGGGATGGTTATCACCATCGAACCGGGCCTCTATTTTATCGAGTCATTGCTGGCCGAGTTGGCTGACAGTCCGCAAGGGGAGGCGATCAACTGGCCGCTGGTCGATAAGCTGCGGCCGTACGGTGGTATCCGGATCGAAGATAACGTCGTGGTATTGGATGGTGCTATCGAGAACCTGACCCGCGATGCGTTTAGTGCTCTGGCGTAGTGAGACTAAGGCGGATTAACTGAGTTATTGGCTGTCAGCCAGAGTCTCCATCGCGCTGCGAGCCCAGGACAGGCTGTGACGGTAGGCAATTTCGAAGAAGGCGCTGTCGATGTTGCCCTCTTTCAGCGCTTCGAAATCGCCAGCTTCGTATTGGCTGACCTGCAGCAGTAGCTGTCCCAGAGGCCCCTGATGGTGGTTGATTGCCGCTTTGATCTCGTCATCGAGCGGTACCTGTAGCAGCAGTTCGTCCATCGGCATCCCCATCAGGACATCGAGCTGCGACATGATGCCGACCATAAAGCTGCTTTCGGGATTGAGCGTGCCGGTATGGTCGGCCACCATCTGACAGAAACGGCCGCGTGCCAGCAGGCTGCGTGATAGTTCTTCCGGCTTGTCGTTCTGGCTGCTGAGCGCGATCAGCGTGGCCCACTTTCGGACTTGATCCAACCCCAGTAGCACCACTGCCTGGCTTAGCGATTCTATGCTGTTGGCCAGGCTGTAGGCGGCTGAATTGACCACTCGAAGAATACGGTAGGTCAGTACCGGATCGAGCAAGATCAGCGCTTCGACCTCATCGGCGGTGGTGTTGGGGCGTTGCAGCTCCTGCACCAGTTGCAGCAGGGCGATGCTGTTGCTTGGCAATGCCTTGCCTTTGACCGCGACCGGACGGCTGATAAAGGGACCTTGAAATAACTTAAAGCCCAGTTTTTTAGACAGCTGAAGCTGTTCGAAGCTTTGGATATGTTGCGCCAGTGACGTGACGCCGGCGCGGCTCAGCGCTTTAACCAGTTGCGCCTGACGACTGGGGGAGCTGTTACGGGTGTCGATCTTGACGATCTTCATATGCTTGAGTAGCGGGATCAGCGGCTTCTGCATGGCGAAATTATCGACCACCAGCCGGTAGCCTTGTTGGGCCAGTGCTTTGATGTTGGCTGCCTGCATCGGCCCGACCTTAAGATCGCCCGGTATCTGCAGCACCACCTGCTTGGCGGGCAGGTCGGGGGTGTAGCCCTTGAGCAGCAAGGTCGCTGATAGTGGGATGAATAAGGGTACCCGTTGCAGCGCACCGTCCTGACATAGGCTGGTATAGGTGTTGAGCAGTAGTTGCGAACTGGTCTGGTCGGCATCGAGCAGGCCGTTATCGCCGCCGCTGCTGTCGTGCAGTAGCTCGTAGGCGATGATCTTCAGATCGTGCCGAAAGATCGGCTGTCTGACCATCAGGATTTGGGAGTCGATGTTGTTATCCATAACCGGTCTGATTATCTGCAGTTTGGCAGGTGATGCTCGCGTCAGCGCTCGAGTGCGCTATCAGCGTTGATCACCACAGCTTACCTATCTTACCTGCTGAGGTGGTAACAGTGGATCGAAAAAAACGACTTCGGTTCGGTCCTATTTATTTGGGGGCGAATCTAATCACCCCTTGATCGGCGGGATAAAGGCCCACCTTATCGGCGTAGAATTCCCGTATCTGCGCCATGTCAGCGTGTTGATCTCCGCTCAGGTGCAGAATAGGGCCGATACCGAGTCGTTTGGTTTTGTAGCAGATATAGCCCAATGCCACCGGCACCTCGGCACTGAGGGCAAGGTGGTAAAAACCGGAGCGTAGATGATCGGTGTGGGCCCGGGTACCTTCCGGGGTGATGCCTAATACCATGGTTTCACGGCGTTGAAACTCATCGGCTAGCTGGCCGATGAAGCCGCGTGTGCGGCTGCGATCGACTCCGATCCCCCCCAGTGCCCGCATCAGGATCCCCAGTGGCCAGATAAACAGGTTGTGCTTGGCGACCCAGTTAAACGGCAGGCCAACCGCAGACTTGAACAGCATCGCCAGTACAAAGTCCCAGTTACTGGTGTGTGGGTAACCGATCAATACGAAGCGCTGTTCGGCAGGTAGCTGAGTATCAAAACGCCAGCCGAACAGGCGGGCAATCCAACGGCTTAGATAACGCACAGCACAGTTCTCCCAGGGTTTAACGAAGCGTTAACCAGATGCCTAGCATCATGGTGGTCATGCCTAATAGTTTACTCGGATCGAGTGGACGGACTTGAGCGCCGAGCAGTCCGAAATGGTCGATCAGCGCACCCGTAATAAATTGCACCGCAGTGATCAGAATGAACGCTGAAACCACACCGAGCTGACCGATGCTGTAACCGATCGAACCCACGATCACTAATCCCAGCGCGCCCGAGATGAACACCCACCAGGGTAGCTGCTGCCATTGCCCGAGATTACCACCGCGGTAGAACAGCATGATTAGGCCGATTAATGCGCCCCCGATGGCATAGGTGATAAAGATGCTTTCCAGCGTGTCGATACTGCGATCCATCAGCCCCATCATCTGACCCTGCAGGGTCACCGCCAAACCGCCAGCCATGGCGATTAATACTAGCGATATCGGTGTGCTCATTTAGGTTGCTCGAAGAATACGTAAGGGGTCGAGTAGTCGCTGAACTCGAAGTACACCTTGCTCTCGCCGGCGTCCTTAATGCCGTTGAGGTTGGCGTCTAGAACGCCGTAACCAAAGCGGTAGGGCCGTGGTGAGGAGTCGTTGGTGCCGATTGCGGTTGAGATCTTATCGATATTCAGGAACCGTTTGACCACCTTGTCACCCGAATAGATCTCCAGTACGCCATCGGTGCCGGTCCAGTT
>JBFFKD010000004.1:0-20365 GCA_041555595.1 Motiliproteus sp. | reverse complement strand
GCTAATCCTGACCTTACCGATGATAACAATGGGGTTGGAGGTACCGAGTTTCAAGAAGGTATCTGGATCACTTATGCCGGATTGAGCCCTAGCGAACAAAGCGGTGAGGTGGCGCTGCTGGACGATCAAGGAAAGTTGGTTGATTACCTGGCTTATACCAATCAATCCGACAGCTGTGCCTCGCAGACTTATTGGAGTGATGTCGATGGCTGTGGGGTTTGTTTTGACGGTAAATTGGCGAATGAAAAAGATTTAGCCCGTGTTAGCCCAGACGGTACCGGTGAGTGGGGTAATAACGGTGACTCCCCAAGTCCACAGACCGATAACTCGGATGTTTATCTGTCGGCCCAGTGGCGCTTTGATAGCTGTGACCTGATGGCTGATGGTCAGGTGCCTGACTCCAGCGGTAATGGTCTCACAGCCACGATCGTGGGTGACGGGGTTGAGTCGAGCCTGGGGCAGATCTGCAATGCAGGCTTGCTGGGTAGTAACAAAGACGATTTTCTGCGTGTCGCTGACGACGATCAGTTAGATGGTAGCGATGCGTTGACTGTTATGGCCTGGATCAATCCCAGCGATATCAAAGAGGGCGGGATATTTTCCAAGCGAGAATTGACCGGTGATGATGAGTTAGATCAGGAAGCTTATGCGGCCTACATCATTCGAACTCAGGGTGGTCATTCCTCGCTGGTCGCCGAATTAGCGTTGGCTGCCGGTGAGGGGGCTTACGAGGTGACCGCTACCGATACTGATGGTGTAGTGGTCAGTTCAGTTCGAACTTCGTTAGCCCGTAATTTTGTCGAGTTGCCGTGGAGCTGGGGTACCAATAGCTGGGTCCATATTGCGCTGGTGTTCGATGGTTCGCTGGATCAAAGTGAGCGGGGTCGGTTGTATGTTTTTCATAATGGAACGACGACCAGTGCCTCGTTTGCTGTGGATCAAACTTCGATTCCCAACTTAGCGTCAGATCTGTTGTTAGGTGCTGTTCCAGTACCGCAGGGGAGTTCGGGCAATTACACCCGTGCCGTGCTCAACGGTATGCTCGATGAAGTTAATGTGTTGCAGCGGGCTTTATCATCGTCGCAGATTGAAAGCTATCGCGGGGCTTCAAGAACCTGCGCTTTTTGTGACGCGGTAGTGGACCATTACGCCATCAGTTATGACGCAGCTAATGGAATCACCTGTCAATCGACCACAGTCACGGCCACCGCCCACGATGGTGCTGATCCGGATGGTTTGATGGTGCCAAGCGCGGGGGTTGAGGTGACGTTTTCCAGTACCACCGATGACGGCTCCCTGGCCTGTAGTTTTACGCCTGCGGTGGTCGCTTTTGATGGTGTCAAAAGCTTTGTAACCTCACAGATGTCCTGCACAGACTTGGGTCGCAAGAATGTCGATCTGATCGATAGCGATGGCGTCACCGATCGAAGAGATAACACGGATCCTGAGGATCCAACGATTGAATTTGTTGAAGCCAAATTTGAGTTCTACGACGCAACCAATAACAGTTCGACCATCCCCTCACAGATCTCCGGTAAGTTGTCCAACGCCGTGCCGAACAGTGCCGAGATAGAGCTGAGGGCGATCTATACCGATTCTGACACCGGAGCCTGCTTGCCGCGGCTGGCGGCTAAGACCATTGATGTGCAGATGGGGATGAACTGTATCGATCCGAGTAGCTGTGTTGTCGGTCAGCAGTTGTCGATTGCCGGTGCTCCCGTACCGGGGCCTGTTTCTCTCTCTTTCGATGTTGAGGGTCGTGCGAGCATACCGTTGAGTTACACCGATGCGGGGCTTATTTTAATCACCGCCACTGCCGATCTGCCCGAAGACAACAGCGTCACCCCGGTGCTGCCTGCTGTCACCTTGGCTGGAGGCTCTAACGCTTTTGTTGTCACGCCGGCTGGACTCTGTATTGAGGTGGCCGATTCTGGGGCTGAGTGCGCCAGTGCCGATGCCGGCTGTTCGAATTTTAAGAAAGCGGGTGAGTTGTTCGCGTTATCGGTCAAAGCGGTGGGGTGGCAGAGTGGTTCCGATGCCGATTTTTGCGTCGATAATGCGGTAACACCCAACTACCAAGCCAGTGGTATCGAGTTGAATCATAGTTTGATAGCCCCGGCTGCAGGTACACCAGGTCTTTTACGGCCTTTTCCCGATTCGGATCCACTAGATCCCGTACTGATTAGTATCTCGGCTGGGGGCGCCTCCGATACCGCAGTCACTGTTTCTGAGGTCGGGGTGTTCAGCTTCACCGCAACGCCGCCGGATGATCTGTTGATCGGTCAGCCGAGCTATATGGGGGAGCCGCTGGCCGCGTCGACTTCGATGCCGGTCGGTCGCTTCAGGCCGTTTGGCTTGGCGGCGACACTGAATACGCCGTCGTTGGCTGATCAGTGTACCGGTTTTAGTTATATGGATGCCGATATCAGCTTTGCCGATGCGCCCCAGGTGACGGTGAGAGCCTTCAATGCGAATGGCGTTACCACTCAAAACTATGGCGGCGATTTCTGGAAGCTGAACAGCGTGCTGGTCAATCGATCCTATCAAGATACCGTCAGCGGTGCGTCCAGTTCCTTGGTTGCTGACGTCGATCTGACCCTGTCGCCCAGCCAGTGGAATGACCGTGCCTCGCTCAACGGTGAGGCGATGTTGGAACTGGTCGGTGACCAGGTCGTCTATCAGCGGGTCGATCTGCAGCCGCCGTTTGATGCCAAGATGGAGCTGGTGCTGACGGTTGCCGACCTGACAGATGACGATGGAGTGTGTTATCTCGAAGATACCGATAGCGACGGTGATTTTGCCGATGAGTTCTGTCAGGAGTTTGTGACCGATGAGTTCGGCGGCACTGAGCTGCGCTACGGTCGGTTGTTGGTGCAGAACGCCTTCGGTCCCGAGACCGAGAATCTGTCTGTGCCGTTGCAGGTTCAGTATTACAACGGTACCGGCTTTACTGTTAACGAGTTGGACAGTTGTAGCCGCTATATCAACAGCTCGGCCACACTCGATTACTCGGCCTATAGCGATAACCCCAGTGGCTTTGCGACTACTGTGTTGGCACCGATTGTCGATACCGGTTTCATCAATGGAGAGGTCGACCCTAATGCGCCGCTGCTGTTAGCAGCGCCGACCTCGTCGGAGCCTTCGAGTCAGGGGCAGCTGGATCTGCAATTTAATACCGACGTCTGGCTGCAGTTTGGTTGGAATGGCGCAGCCAGCGTCGCAAACCCAAGCGGGCAGGCCACCTTCGGCCGCTACCGTGGTCACGATAAGGTGATCTTCTGGCAGGAGAACTTCAGTCAGTAGTTGTTACTTGAGTTAGCGCTCCGGTCGGTACGCTAACTCCGGTTGGCTCATGTTTGTGCTTAATGCAGCTCGCTGTCCTGGCTAAACTGATCCATCTCTTCATCGCTGAGAAAGTGCAGGCAGGTACCGCCCAGCTCCCACAGCAGCTGGCGCGGGATCAGTGTGGTCAGGTTGGGATGCATGGTAATCAGATTGGATACCGCATCCTGTGCCAGATAGGTATACTCCTCGCCGTTATCGATCGCCTCAAAAATCGCCGCAAACCGGTCATCTATAATCGATATCGCTTCGTCACTGCCGGTGGCTTTAAGCGCTTGTTGGATATGGCTATGTAGGGTTTTAAGAACGGCTTGAGTCTGTTGATTTGGGTTCATAATGGCGGATCGTCTCACTATCAAATAGGTGTTGCCACAGTGGCGGTGCTGTCAAACAAGGAGGTGGTATTATGCCAGTGCTATGGCAAGAAGCGATGTCGGTTGGCAACAAACATATCGACGATGAGCATAAATACCTGTTTTGCCTTATCAACAGTGTCGAAGTGGCGTTAAAACTCGACGATAACCAGAGCATCATGAAATTTTTGTTTGCACAGTTGGAGCAGTACACCAGCTCCCACTTTCGTCAGGAAGAGGCGATACAGTTGCAGATTAAGTATCCCAATTACCTCGAGCATAAACTTCAGCATCAGGAGATCTTGGACAATATAGCCGAGCTGAAGCAAAAGTTTTTCAGTGCCAACAAACAGGACAAGGTTGAGTACCAGCAAAAAATTGCCGCCACGGCAGACGCTGATCCGACCGGGGCCAAGCAGGCGTTTGATCCCGAAGATCTGGACCTGGTGCTAGAGCCCGTGGTGAAAGGCAATGACGCGCTTGAGCACGATATGGTTGTGTTGTTGCGTAGCTGGATTCTTGATCATGTGTTGCAAACGGATATGAAGATGAGGAAGTATCTGGCCAAGTTGCCGAACTCTTCTGGCTCTAAGTCTGCGCGCTGAGGGTTCAATTATCATCACGGGTTGCAGCGTGATTTGTGGTATAAATCCCAACTATTTTGCTCGGATTTGATCCGGGCTGTTTTTATTTAGGCTCTTTATTTAGGACATGTCATGACCCAGGCGCTCTCCATTCGGGGACTCAAGAAAACCTACGATAACGGCTTTGAAGCTCTCAAAGGGATCGATCTGGATGTCCAGCAGGGGGACTTTTTTGCGCTGCTCGGACCCAACGGTGCCGGTAAATCGACCACGCTGGGGATTGTTGCCACGCTGGTGAATAAGAGCGCGGGTAGTGTCAGCGTGTTTGGTCACGATGTTGATACCGATGCTGTCGCCGCCAAGAAGATGATGGGCGTGGTACCGCAGGAGTTTAACTTCAACCAGTTTGAGAAGGTCCGAGATATCGTTATCACTCAGGGCGGCTATTACGGCATGGCCGCTGCTGAGGCACGTGATAGAGCCGACCATTATCTGCAGGCGCTAGGGCTGTGGGACAAGCGTGATACCGTGTCACGGATGTTATCGGGAGGTATGAAGCGCCGATTGATGATTGCTCGAGCGCTCATTCATCAACCCAAACTATTGATCCTCGATGAGCCGACTGCCGGGGTTGATATCGAACTGCGTCGTTCGATGTGGGAATTTTTGCAACAGATCAATGCTGACGGCACCACCATCATTCTGACCACGCACTATCTGGAAGAGGCCGAGAGCCTGTGTCGCAATATTGCCATCATCGACCGAGGTGAGATTCGCGCTAATACCAGCAAGCGAGAACTGTTGCGGCAGCTGACTCGGGAGACCTTCGTGTTGGATCTGGTGCAATCGCTGCAGGGTGTTCCGGATCTTAAGGGCTATAAGGCTGAGCTGGAGAACGACCACAGCTTGATCGTCGAGGTGGAGCAGAAGCAGGGTATCAACGGCATTTTTACCCAGTTGCAGCAGCAGGGGATTGAGGTGGCGAGCATGCGCAACAAGACTAATCGGCTGGAAGAGTTGTTTGTGCGCCTGGTCGAGAAAAATCTGGATCACTGACTCGATTGCAGATCAGTTGCCACCGAAACACTCATTTAAGAATTACCTAGAGTCCTGGATTTGGGCTCTTATATAGAGAATATATCTGTGCGGATTCGAGACCATTACATCGCCTTGAGCACCATTGTTCGAAAAGAGATTCGACGTTTTCTACGGATCTGGATGCAGACGCTGTTGCCGCCGGCGATCACTATGACGCTGTATTTTATTATCTTCGGTAACCTGATCGGTTCGCGCATCGGCCAAATGGGCGGCTTCAACTACATGGAGTTTATCGTTCCAGGGTTGATCATGATGTCGGTGATTACCAACTCCTACGGCAACGTGGTGTCATCATTTTACGGCACTAAATTCCAACGTAATATCGAGGAGATGATGGTTGCGCCGGTGCCGCCGTCGATCATTCTGATCGGCTATGTGCTCGGTGGTGTGGCGCGGGGCTTGGGGGTCGGTTTTATCGTTACCTGTCTGTCGCTGTTTTTTACCGACCTGCAGATCCATAATCTGGCGGTGGTGGTCGCGGTTGTGCTGTTGACGGCGGTGTTGTTTGCGTTGGGTGGTTTTATCAACGCGGTCTATGCCAACAGCTTCGATGACATTGCGGTGGTGCCAACCTTTGTGTTGACGCCGCTGACCTATCTGGGTGGGGTGTTTTATTCGATTCAGCTGCTACCTGAGTTTTGGCAGCAGGTGTCGATGATCAATCCGATTTTGTATATGGTGAATACATTCCGCTACGGCATTCTCGGGGTTAGCGATATCGATCTGAGTGTGGCGTTCGGCATTATCCTGATCTTTATTGCCGTTTTGTATAGTTTTGCTTTGCATCTGCTACGCACCGGTAAAGGAATTCGACATTGAGTCACGATCCTCATAGTTTGTCTGCTGAGCAGACTGAGCAGCACCTCAAGAGTGCCCCACTCGGACATGAAACGGTCTACGTGTGCCAGTACGATCCGGGGCAGCTGTACCCGATTCCACGCAGTAACAACTGGCAAGGACGTGGCTATGACAAGGCCCCGTTTCGTGGCTACGATATCTGGAACGCCTATGAGCTGTCCTGGCTCAATTCAAAGGGCTTGCCGCAGGTCGCGATCGCCGAGTTTCGGTTGCCTTGTGAGTCGCCTTATATCATTGAATCGAAGTCGTTTAAGCTGTACCTCAACTCTTTCAACCTGACCCGGTTCGATTCGGCAGATCAAGTGCGTCAGCATCTGGTTGAGGATCTGAGCAAGGTCGCCGGTGCGCCGGTGACGGTGCTTATTCAGTCGGTTGAGGCGCAAGCACGGATCGACCGGCTCAAGGGCGATTGCCTGGATACGCTCGATGTGGAAGTCGAGCACTACCATCCCGCTCCGCAGTTGTTGCGCACCCTGCACGGTGACCCGGTTGACGAACAGCTCTACAGTCATCTACTCAAGTCAAACTGTCCGGTTACAGGGCAGCCAGATTGGGCCAGTGTCCAGATCGATTATCGTGGCGATCCGATCGATCGGGACGGATTGTTACAGTATCTGATTTCGTACCGTGAGCACGGTGACTTTCACGAACACTGCGTTGAGCAGATCTTCCTCGATATTCTCGATCACTGTCAGCCTGAACAGCTGACGGTGTACGCGCGCTATGTTCGTCGCGGTGGCTTGGATATCAATCCGTATCGCAGTACCGAAGCCATGGTGCCGGATAATATTCGCCTGGTTCGTCAATAAGGCTTCGCTCACTATTAATATCAATAGCCAACCGAGAGTCAGTTATGGACGCACTTGAATTGATGCACAACCGGGTTTCGTCACCGCTACTCGGTGACCAGCTGCCGACCGATCAGCAGTTGCAGGCGATGTTCAAGGCCGCACTGCGAGCACCAGACCATGCCGGATTGCATCCCTGGCGCTTTCTGACCGTGGCCGGTAACGATCGCGCCAAACTGGGTGAGCTATTTCTAGCGGCAGCGCAGTCCGACAGTGCCGAGCTTAGTGATGCTAAACAATCCAAGCTGCAGCGCATGCCACTGCGGGCACCCATGCTGGTGGTCGTGATCGCCTGTACCCAGGATCATCCCAAGGTACCGCTCATAGAGCAGCAGATATCGGCCGGAGTGGCGGCACAGAATCTGTTGTTGGCGGCCTTTGCCCAAAATATCGGTGGCATCTGGCGCACCGGCGATATGGCGTACCATCCGGTAGTCGAGCAAGGATTAGGGCTGGAGGCTGGTGAGCAGATTGTCGGTTATCTCTATCTGGGTTCGCAGCCCGACCGACTTCGCAAGGTCAATCCACTTGATCCGGCCGATTTTGTTCAAGCCTGGCCGCAGGCCTGAGCGCCAAGAATTGCGACATGATCGCCAAGGAGAGCTACTTTGAACGATTCATACCAGGTCCAGATCGATGCCTTTCAACACAAAATTCTGGAACAGATTCCGTTAACCCGAGCGATGGGGTTCGAGCTAATCGATTACGATGGCCGCGACCTGGCCTTCGAGCTGTCGCTAGAGCCCAATCACAATGACAAGGGCACCGCATTTGCCGGCGCTTTGAGTGCCGCGGCAAATTTGTGCGGTTGGGGAGCGATTACTCTGTTGCTTGAGGCGGTCACTCAGGCCAATAGCAAGCCCTATGATGTGGTGATCCGCGATAGCCGACTCGAATATATGTTGCCGGTCACGCAGGACTTCCGGGTGCAGGCTCGCTTACCCGAGTCTGATCAGATCGATGCCTTTGTCGAGCGGTTGAAGGAACGGGGTAAAGCACGGCTGGACCTGACCGTCGAGGTGGTGGAGCGAGGTAAACCCTGCTTTAGATTCAGTGGTAGCTATGTCGCATTGGAGAAAAAGCAGTGGTGCTAAGCTAGAAAATCGATCGGCCTTGTTGACCCTAAAGTGAGCTTTAGGGTTTATAGTGGTTAGGTGTTTCAATATCACTGGCTGCCACTATGTTATATCTTCTTCAGTTGGGCGGCGTCAGCTGTAACGGCTGCGTCAATAAAATCCGTAAACAGCTGCAACCGCTCGATCCTGATCTAGCGCTTGAGGTTGACCTGAAAACCAAGCAAGCGCGGGTAGATACCCAGCTGCCGATTGATGCTGTGCTGGAGCAGATCATCGAGCTGGGTTATCAAGTGGAGTTGCTGGCCGATACCACCGACGCTCAACCCGCCTCCAGCTCGACCTGTTGTTCCAAGTCGAAATCTCAGCAGAGCGAGGAAGCCTCCTCAAGTTGCGATCCTTCGCAACGATCTACCTCACCGGCATCACCTAAATGTGACAGCGTTAACGCCAAACTGTCATCGTCTGCCGAATCTGAAACTAGCCCTGTCACCCGTTTGTCGCTTACCCAAATTACCTGTGCAGGCTGCGTCAAGACGGTCGATGCCGCGTTACATTCGGTCGCTGGGGTCGACTCGGTCGAGATCAATTTTGCCAATCGCAGCGCTCAAGTTGTTGGGGCGGTTGAGGTCCAGCAGTTAATCAATGCCGTTGAGCAGGCTGGGTATGGCGCGGTTGAGATCGTTGATCCGGCGCAGGCTGAACTCCAGCGTGAACGGGACCGGTTGCAGGAGCTGGCGCTTAAGCGGCGGGCGGTCTGGTTAGCGCTGGGGTTGGGTGTACCGATGATGCTTTACGGGATGGTCGAAGGGATGGCGGTCGATACCCCTATTCGGCAACTGGGTTGGGGCATGGTCGGGCTGTTGACACTGGTGGTCATGGTATTGGCTGGAGGTCACTTCTTCTCCGGCGCGTTGAAATCGGCACGCAATCACAGCGCCAATATGGACACTTTGATCGCCTTGGGTACCGGTTCGGCTTGGGCCTATTCGATGTTGGTGGTGATATGGCCAGAGCTGTTGCCGGCACAGTCACGCGGACTCTATTTTGAAGCCTCGGCGATGATTATCGGTCTGGTTAATCTGGGTCAGGTGTTGGAGCTCCGTGCCCGTGGCCAGACCCAGCAGGCGATCCGTGGCTTGCTCGATCTGCAGCCGAAGATGGCGCGGGTCGTTCGCGACGGTCAGGAACTGGATGTCGCGGTCGAGATGGTTCAATCCGGCGAGCTGTTGCGACTGCGTCCGGGCGAGACCGTCGCGGTCGATGGTGAGGTCGAGCAGGGCTCTGGGCTCGTCGACGAGGCGATGCTGACCGGAGAGTCGCTACCTGTCAGTAAGCAGGTTGGCGACAGCGTCAGTGCTGGAACGCTCAACAGTCAAGGTTCGCTGTTGTACCGCGCCACCCGGGTTGGACGCGATACCGCGTTGGCTAAGATCATCGAACTGGTGCAGCAGGCGCAAAATAGTAAACCGCCCATCAGCCAGCTGGCCGATCGTGTGGCGGCAATTTTTGTCCCCTGCGTGTTGTTGATCGCGGTCATCACGGCTCTGGCGTGGTGGCAGTGGGGGCCAGCGCCGCAATCGGTTTACATGTTGGTTACTGCGGTAACAGTGTTAATTATTGCCTGTCCCTGCGCACTGGGGCTGGCAACGCCGATCTCGACCATGATCGGTATCGGTAAGGCTGCCGAGCAGGGAGTACTGATCCGTAACGGCGATGCATTGCAGCAGGCCAGCGGTTTGACCACATTAGTGATGGATAAGACCGGCACCCTGACCCAGGGTCGACCCGAGGTGGTCGACCTGGAGCTGGTTGCGGGTGTTGATCGGGTCGAGCTGCTATCACAGCTGCTGGCGGTGGAGCAGCGGTCACAGCATCCGTTGGCGACCGCGTTGGCGACCTACAGTGCTGAGTTTTCGTCACCCGCTCAGATTGACGAGTTCCATTCGCACGACGGATTGGGGCTGACCGCCAAAACGGGGCAGCAGGTACTAGCGGTTGGTAACCCGCGCTTGATGGCGCAGCAAAAAGTCGATATTCGGTCTTTTCAACAGCAAGCGCAGGCTTGGGAGGCGCAGGCACGGACAGTGATCTATATCGCCCGTGATCAACAGCTGGCTGCGATCGTAGCCATTGCCGATCCCATTCGTAATGAGGCAAAGGCGGCGGTTCATAGACTGCACCGGTTGGGTGTCCGGTTAGTGATGTTGACGGGCGATAATGCCGCCACCGCGCAATCGGTTGCGGCTCAGTTGGGTATCGATCAGTTTCGGGCCGATCTACTTCCTGCAGATAAACTAGATGCGATTAAGCAGCTGCAGGCCGAGGGTGAACGGGTCGGTATGGTAGGTGACGGTATTAACGATGCGCCGGCCCTGTCGCAAGCTGATGTTGGCTTCGCTATCGGCAGTGGTACCGATGTCGCGATCGAGAGTGCCGATGTGGCGTTGATGCATGATTCGTTGCATGGCCTGGCTGATGCAATCGAATTAAGTCGGGCGACCTTGCGCAACATTAAACAGAATCTGTGGGGTGCCTTCATCTATAACAGTATCGGCATTCCGGTTGCTGCGGGGGTGTTGTTCCCGCTGACGGGCCTGTTACTCAACCCAGTGATAGCGGGGTTGGCGATGTCGTTATCGTCGGTGACGGTTGTCTCTAACGCCAATCGGCTGCGCTGGGTTAGAACCACGGCGCAGCGAAAGCGGTAATATGACTAACCAACTTATGCTTAACGCAGGCTCAATGGCACAAGACGGGGGGGGAGAGCATGGGTATAATTCGCCCCTAATTGTCAGGACATAATTAGGATAGTCTCCCTCAATGTTGATGCTTGTTCGATACTTTCCTCAGCTTCGCTCCTGGAATGATCATAATTTCCTGCGGCCGTTATTATCCCGTCGGTTTCATACCTTCGGGTTGAATGAAAACCGGGCTCAATATATCAATAGCCGGGTACGGTTGCTGGCACTGCTGTTTGCGTTGCTGACTCCGCTGTGGATTCCGGTTGATTTTTTTATCTTGCCATCCGAGCAGTTTCAGCAGATGGCGATGGTACGGCTGCTGTTTTCTTTCATATTGTTGCTTTTGTCGGGGGTGCCCGATCAACATGTCAGCTTCATGCAAGCCCAGATACGGCTAGTGATGCTGATGGTTCTGCCGGCCTTGTTTCATCTGGTTACTCAGATGGTTTTAGGCGGTTCGGTCCAGAACGAACTGCTGGTTTTTTATTCTTTTTTGCCATTTCTGATCATTGTGATGCACTGCATCTTTCCGTTGACTCTACTTGAGGGGCTCGGGTTGGCGGTGATGACGATCGGCTTGCTATCACTCGATGACCTTTACCATCACCGTCTCTTGAGTTATGCCGGATTGGCGAAATTGTGGTTGATGTGCCTGATCATGGGCGTGGCGATCTGGGCGCAGTTGTCGCAACTGCATATGACCCTCAAGTTGTTTAATGAGGCGACGACTGATCCGCTGACAGGGTTGCTGAATCGTCGTACGTTGATAAAACAGCTTCAGCACGTTAAACGTCTAGTGTTACGAAACGGTCGGCCGGTGTCTTTGCTGATGCTGGATCTTGATCACTTTAAGCAGGTTAACGATACCTACGGCCATCAAGTTGGCGATAAAGTGTTGAAGGTGTTTTCCACGATCTTGCAACAGCAAGTGCGTAGCACCGATTATGTGGCCCGGTTTGGCGGTGAAGAGTTTGTGGTGGTGTTGCCTGAGGCGCGCCCGGAGGAGGCTTCTTTGCTGGCGGATCGAATCCTCAGCAGCTGTCGAGAGGGAGCTGTCGAGCTAGAAGACGAGCGGGTGGTGCGATTCTCCGTCAGCATCGGAGTTGGTCAGTTCAATGCCGATGAATCGGAGGAGCTGGCGTTGAGTCAGGTCGATGCCGCCCTCTACCGGGCTAAGCAGCAGGGGCGCGATCGCGCCGTGGTGGCGTAACTGTTACCTGTTTGAAATGCTCAATGCCGCTGGCAAAGGCTATTTAGCTGAAGTAACTGCGACGACGTTTTTTGCGAAATTGAATCATCTGGATGACCAGCAGCAGCAAGAACAGTAGTAGGGTCTGTTGTGGTAGCGTCATCCCCATCAGCGACCACTGCACCTCGGCGCATCTCCCTGAGCCTTGCAGCAAGGTGGATAGCGCTTCTTGTAATGGAAAGTTTTGGAGCAGGTATTCCAAGCCGGGGCCGCACTCTGGCACCTTATCCGTTGGCAGGTTTTGCAGCCATATGTGACGCAGGTTTAAGCCGATACCACTGATGCTTAACAGGCCGCCAAGTAGTGCGTAGCAGCGCTGACCGAATTGGTGTGGGTTGTGTAACCAGGCCAGTAGAAAGACGCCGCCGGTGGTTAATACGACAACCCGAGAGGCTAGACAGAGTGGGCAGGGATCAAGCCCTAGCTGCTGTTGCAGGTAGATCACCGAGAACATCAGCGCGCCAATGCAGCCGCTTAGCCCTAGAAGATTTAGAGACCGATATCGAACTGTTGAGTTGTTATCGAGATAGTTCAAGCTTTAGTCCCATCGTTTATCGCTGATTTGGCTTAGATTTCGACGCCGGTATACCATAACAGGGACAAATACTGTGGTAAATCAATTGCTCATGTTGTTTTTTACCTTGCTCAGCCTTTTTTGTCGATCGTGCCCGATCCGCTTTTGTCGTCGCGGATACCGGTGTTGCCTCTAAGCTGGGGCGAAGGCCGATAATGCCGTACAATGCTGCCGCATTGTAAGGTTGATTGTTGTTACCCGATTGTTACAGGAGTTTTTCCGTTGGATCAGATAATTGTATTTCTTCTTAGTGGTTTGTTTCCTATGAGTGCAGCGATCGCTGCTAGCAAATTGATGAAGCTGCCGGCTGATGAGCAGCCGGGTTGGGTGCAGGGTGAGGCCGGAATGCGCAAAGTCGTATTACTGGGTAATCTATGTGGTGTGGTTTTGATCGCTGCGCTCTGGTTCGGATTTAGCCATCTGGATTGGTGGGTGCCGCTTTCCTGCCTGGTTTTCACCTTTCCGGTTGTTCACCTGGTGCTGATTGAGCGCCTGTTTGGTCTATCGAAGAGCTTCTTGTTCAGCGCGGCCCTGTCGATGGCGGTGCCGGTGCTGCTCTGGCTGCACTGGTAACCCGTGTTGGAGCAGTTGCCGTTCATCTGGGGTGCTCTGTTGTTGGTCGGTGCTGCAATTGGCTGGCTGTTGGGTTATCTGCCGCAGCGTAAACGCCGGCTGACGGCCGCTGTACAATGGTCGCAGCAGCAACAGTTACTGGTCGACCAAGTTAATGCAGGAGATGAGCGCGGTAGTGCGCTGCAGCATCACAATACCGAACTTCAGGTCGAGCTCGCCGCAAATCGTGAGAAAATCAGGGCGATGCTACGACTCGAATCTCAGCTGCAGGGGTGCTCTGAGCAGTTGCGGGAGCTGCAGTGTGAAAATGCTGAACTGCAGGCCCAGCTTCGTGAGTTGCAGGTTAGATTCAATGGCGAGCAGCAGCATCATGCTGAAAAGCTGACCTTGCTGGAACAGTCTGGCGAACGGATGCAGCAGCAGTTTCGTCAACTTGCCCAACAGATATTCGATGATAATAGCCGTAAATTCGGCTCCCAGCAGCAGGAAAAGATGCAGCATTTGTTGCAGCCGTTGCGCGATCAGTTGGGCGACTTTCGTCGTCGGGTCGATGATGTGTACGACAAGGAAGCGCGTGATCGCCAGGGGCTGGCCGAACAGATCGTCCAGCTCAAGCAGCTTAATCTGCAGATGAGCGAGGATGCTGTCAATCTGACTCAGGCGCTCAAGGGCGATAACAAAACACAGGGTAACTGGGGCGAGTTGGTGCTCGAACGTGTGCTCGAGGAATCGGGGTTGCGGCGCGGCTACGAGTACGAACTGCAAGTCAGCGCAGAAAATGAAGCTGGGCGACGATTGCAGCCCGATGTGGTGATTCACCTGCCGGATCGTAAAGATATCGTTGTCGATGCCAAGATGTCGTTGGTCGCTTACGAGCGTTACTGTAGCTGTGATGATGAGAGTGAGCGACGGCAGGCGCTGCGTGATCATATAGGGTCGGTCAAACGGCATATAAAGGGGTTAAGCGAAAAAGCCTACGAGTCACTGCCTGAGGTGCGTTCGCTCGATTTCGTGTTGATGTTTATTCCTATCGAGGCCGCTTTTCTGACAGCGATTGAACAGGATCAACAGCTTTTTGGTGATGCATTCGAGCGCAATATTTTATTGGTCAGTCCATCTACGTTGTTAGTGACACTGCGTACCATTAATAATATTTGGCGTTATGAGAAACAGAACCTCAATGCCAAAGAGATCGCCAAAAGCGGGGGCGAGCTATACGATAAGTTCGTCGGTTTTGTCGATGCCTTGGATGATGTCGGCAAGCATCTAAATCAGACTCAGCGCGCTTACGATACGGCGATGGGGCGTTTGTCGAGCGGTAAAGGTAATCTTATTAATCGCGCCTCGGCGCTGCATCAGCTAGGCGTACGCTCGAAAAAAACGCTGTCCTCAGAGCGGCTGGAGCGTGCCGGGCACGAGGGTGCCGAAACGGGATTGGCGGAGCTGGAGCCGCCGGTTATCGGAGCAGATCTATAGTTGATACTCGTTAGTGCCCCTGTCAAAAGTTGCTGGTATCTTCGAAAGCTTCTTTTAGATAGTCGATAAACGAGCGCATTTTAGCCGGCAGGAAGCGTCGGTGTGGGTACACCGCATAGACCCCATGGATACCGCAATCGTAATCTTCCAATATAGGTACTAACTCTCCCCGGTCTATAAAGTCCTGCACCATAAACAGTGGCTTTAATGTGATCCCTGTTCCTAGCGAGGCGGCGATCGACATCGCGCGGCCATTGTTACCATTAAGTTTGCCGCTGGCTTTAACCGACAGCGATTGGTCGTCTTTGCTAAAGTGCCAGTCGTTGTTGGTGCCCGAATAACTGTAGGTTAAGCAGTTGTGCTGGCGCAGATCGCTAGGGTGTTGTGGGTGACCGTGAAGCTTCAAGTAGTCTGGTGAAGCGCAGCAGATCAGAGCCACTTCCATCAGTGGTATGGCAACCATGCTGGAGTCGGGCAGGGCGCCGATGCGGATCGCAATGTCAAAACCATCTTCGACCAGGTTGACCTTGCGATCCTGATAGTTGATGTCGATGTTCACGTCTGGGTAGCGGTTTTGATAACCTGCGATAGCAGGAGCGAGTCGAAGTACGCCAAAATCGATCGGTGCTGACAGCTTGAGTGTGCCGCTGGGATGGCTGCTGAGTTCACTAAGCGAGGCTTCGCCCTCTTCAATATCATTGAGCAGGTTTTGGCAAAGGTTTAGGTAGCGATCTCCGGCCTCGGTGGTGCTGACTTTACGGGTCGTGCGATTGAGTAACCGAATATTGAGTTGCTCTTCCAGTGCGGCGATATGTTTGGTCGCCATTGCTGGAGAGATCCGCAACTCACGTGCGGCTTGAGAGAAGTTGCCGCAGTTGGCAACCCGGCAAAACACACGCATGCTAGTTAGCTTGTCCATTTTCTTTCTTCTGAGTGAATAGTCTTTTTGAAAGTAGCACTCTTTGGTGTCGATTTGAAAGTATTTGTGCTGTTTGTTGATCGTTTTAGCGCTGGATTGATGTGTTGGTATCGGGTTGAATGGCGACAACTAGGTCGGCGAGAAATCTTGAGGTGTTTCGATAAAGGAGTTCGGGTCACGTATAGTCAGCAGTGAGTCATGCTGTGCAGGCTAACTACAACAACGCTTTTAGTTCGGGTTTGGTTACTGGTTACTGAATGAGTGATGAGTTAAGGCGTTTGATGTTTTTATGCCACTATATATAGTGCTTTTTTTTCTGGTTTGAACAATATGTTGTTTTTTTGTTTGGACCATCTTTTTTAATGACATCAGGCTAAATAACTCAGCCTTGGCTAAGCCTAAGCTGATTTTAGCATTCAAAACGGCGAGGCTGAGATTTAACTTGTCAAAGTGATTGATATGATCGACGGTAATTCTGAAGTTTTATTGGCGCTGGCACGTAATAAAATGCCATTTGGCAAATATGCCGGGCGTTTGTTAATTGATCTGCCGGAACCCTATGTTGTTTGGTTTTCTCAGCAGGGCTTTCCAGCAGGCCGATTGGGTGAGCAGTTACAATTGTTGCATGAAATTAAAGTTAATGGCCTTGAGTATTTGATAACTCCTTTGAAACGGTGACCCTGTGGTTTCGGTTTGATAGCTGTGTATAATCATTGTCAGCTATCCATGTTGTATCAACGATGCAATTTGCTGAGGCGCATTGTGGGCCGGAGTGAGATGTAGCAAGAGGGAACAGAGGCCAATGAGTATAGATGTCGGGGCACGGCTAAAAGAGGTACGTACTCAGAAAAAGCTATCACAGCGTGAGTTGGCAAAGCGCGCAGGGGTAACCAACAGCACAATCTCGTTGATCGAGCAGAACCGGGTCAGTCCCTCTGTCAGCTCTCTGATCAAGGTGCTCGATGGTTTACCGATGTCGCTACAAGAGTTTTTCTCGCTTGATGTGCCTGAGAAAAAGCAAGTGTTCTATCCTGGGGCTGAATTGCCAGATCTGGGTCATGGTGAAATAAGCCTGCGACTGGTGGGGCATAACCATCCCAATCGTACCCTGTCATTATTAAATGAAATCTACCCGCCGGGATCCGATACCGGAGCGGAGATGCTGAGCCACGACGGCCAAGAAGGCGGGGTGATTGTAAAAGGTGAGATTGAGCTGACTGTTGATGGCGAGGTGCAGGTATTAGTGCCTGGCGATGGATATTTCTTTGACAGCCATCTGCCGCATCGATTTAGAAATATTGGTGATCAAGATTGTGAAATAGTCAGTGCGAACACCCCACCATCGTTATAATATAGTCATCGATAGTAATGATTGCTGAAGGCGCCTTTTAAGGCGTCTTTTTTTATTTAGAAAAAAGGAAAAAAATTACCGTTTTTTATTCAAGAGCGGCAACTGTTTGCCGATAAAATCGTTAATGCGTTTTTCTTTGCAACCTAGCACGTTTGAAACTGAGCGATATCGCGTCTGATAAAGTCGCTACCTACTGCGCTAAGTTGGATTGTTTTTTGCAAAAGATATTGATCGATTCATAAATGAAACGGTCAAGGTAGTTTATAGCGATTAGGTCGTTTGGTTAAGGCTCGTGGGCCAGTGATAAAACAATATGGCTGAAACGGAAAATTCGATGATTATTGCCCTTGATATCGGCACCTCCAAGGTGGTGGCGTTGGTGGGTGAGGTCGGTTCCGATGGCACTATCGAGGTGGTCGGCATCGGCTCGCATCCGTCGCGGGGGCTGAAAAAGGGCGTTGTGGTCAATATCGAATCGACAGTTCTTTCGATCCAGCGCGCGGTCGAAGAGGCCGAGTTGATGGCGGGCTGCAAGATCCATTCGGTTTCGGTCGGTATCGCCGGCAGTCATATCAACTCGATGAATTCCCACGGCATCGTCGCAATTAAAGAGCGTGAAGTGGTGGAGCAGGATCTGGATCGGGTGATTGACGCCGCTCGTGCGGTGGCCATTCCGGCTGATCAGAAAATTCTGCATATTCTGCCGCAGGAATACGTGATCGATAACGAAGAGGGGATCAAAGAGCCGCTTGGGATGTCAGGCGTTCGGCTCGAAGCCAAGGTGCACCTGGTCACCGGTGCGGTCAACGCGGCCCAAAATATCGAGAAGTGCGTCCAGCGCTGCGGTCTCGAAGTCGATAACATGGTGCTGGAACAGGTGGCTTCAAGCTACGCGGTACTAACCGAAGATGAGAAAGATCTCGGTGTTTGTATGGTCGATATCGGCGGCGGTACGACCGATATAGCCATCTTTACCGGCGGGTCGATTCGCCATACCGCAGTGATTCCGATCGCCGGTGATCAGGTCACCAGTGATATCGCCATGGCACTGCGGACGCCCACGCCGCACGCCGAAGAGCTGAAGATTAAATACGCCTGCGCGCTGGCTCAGCTGGCAAACGCTGACGACGTGATCAAGGTGCCGAGCGTTGGCGACCGGCCACCGCGTGATCTGAGCTGCCAGGCACTGGCCGAGGTGGTTGAGCCGCGTTATGACGAGCTGTTCACGCTGATTCAGGCCGAGCTGCGTCGCAGTGGTTTTGAAGACCTGGTCGCTGCCGGTATCGTCTTGACCGGTGGTACCGCGCGGATGGAAGGTGCGGTCGACTTAGCCGAGGAGATCTTTCATATGCCGGTACGGCTAGCCAAACCGCAGGGTGTGCGGGGGCTGGAAGATATTCTGCACAGCTCGATCTATGCCACTAGCGTTGGTTTGTTGCAGTATGCCGCCAAAAGTTTGGACCAGTACGGTCGTAAGCCCAGGTGGTCGAGCACAGTGTTGGCAGAAAGGGCAGGTGTGCTGGGGCGAGTGCAGGGCTGGTTTAAGAATAATTTTTAACGCAGAGGTGGCTGTTAAGCAGCTAGCTCAGTTGTAGTGAATGGACGTTGTACACAGATCCGTCTAAAGGAAAAAATATAAGGTCAGGATGACCCATAAAAATAGAGACGAGCTAGATACCGATTTTTGAAGGGGAGAAGAGAATGTTTGAATTAGTGGATCATGCACCGCAGAACGCAGTGATCAAGGTGATCGGCGTCGGCGGTGGTGGCGGCAATGCAGTCGAGCATATGTTGACCAGTGAGATTGAAGGGGTCGACTTCATCTGTGCCAATACCGATGCACAGGCACTGCAGAAGCTTAACGATGCTCAGGTGTTGCATATTGGTAACGAGCTGACCAAAGGGTTGGGAGCCGGTGCTAATCCCGATATCGGACGCGAGGCGGCTATTGAAGATCGCGAGCGAATTGCCGAAATGCTCAGCGGTGCCGATATGGTCTTTATCACTGCCGGCATGGGGGGGGGGGACCGGAACCGGAGCTGCACCGATCGTGGCCGAGATCGCCAAAGAGTTAGGGATCTTAACCGTTGCGGTAGTGACCAAGCCGTTTCCATTCGAAGGCCGGCGTCGGATGGGTGTTGCCAACGAAGGGATCAAAGCGCTGGCTGAGAATGTCGATTCACTGATCACGGTTCCGAACGAAAAACTGCTAAAGGTTATGGGGCCGAGTGCCAAGCTAACCGATGCCTTCAAAGAAGCGAATGGCGTACTGCAAGGCGCGGTTCAGGGGATTGCCGAGCTGATTATTCGCGATGGCATGATCAACGTCGATTTCGCTGACGTAAAAACGGTCATGTCCGAGATGGGTATGGCGATGATGGGAACCGGATCTGCTACCGGTGAGAACCGCGCTCGCGAAGCGGCTGAAGCAGCAATTCGTTGTCCGTTGCTGGAGGATATCGATCTGCAGGGTGCCAAGGGTATTTTGGTTAACATCACCGCCGGATTGGATTTGAGTCTGGGTGAGTTTACTGAAGTCGGCGACACGATCGAAGAGTTTGCGTCAGACCACGCTACCGTTGTTGTGGGGACTGTGATCGATCCTGATATGACCGATGAATTACGAGTGACCGTGGTTGCGACCGGACTGGGGAATCGTGACGCGATGCCGATGCAGGTTGTCTCAAGTAAGCCTGCGACCACTAAGAGCGATGGCACACTCGATTTCAATCAGCTGGAGTTGCCAACGGTTAATCGGGATAAGGGTCGGGTTTCGCGCACGGTTGCTGAAAAAACGCGTACCTCTCAGCAGCCTGTGCAGTCATCGATGGAGCTGGGAAGAACTGGCACTGACGATGATTTGGAGTATTTGGACATTCCTGCATTTTTACGCCGTCAGGCGGACTGATTTAACGGTTTCGGCCCGGGGGCTACCTTCTTCCCAGCTCCTGGGCTTTTTCTTTGCTGTGGCGAATTGATTCGCTGGCAGTGTGGTTGCTCATGTTTCATTTTGACGACCAAAAATACCCTCTGAAACAGCGCGATAAGGTTTGCCTTTTATACGGCATTCCTTTAAATTATGCGCTCCTCAAATTTGAGGAAACGTCGAGGTTTACGAAGACGGTAACAAGTGCGCTTAGCGTACAAGTTCAAAGCTCTACTAGAGCAACGTAAGCGATCTATACGGTGAGGTGTCCGAGTGGCCGAAGGAGCACGCCTGGAAAGTGTGTATACCGCAAGGTATCGAGGGTTCTAATCCCTCCCTCACCGCCATTTTGATATGATGCTGGGCACCCCATTATAGGGGTGCGCATTGTCAAATT
>JBFFKD010000003.1:0-22392 GCA_041555595.1 Motiliproteus sp. | reverse complement strand
CTCGGCCTGCAGGCCATCGACAAGCAGTGCCAGATCGATATCATCGCCGGTTGTGCCTGACTTGACGCTGTCAGACTTGATCGCTTCGAGTTGATCTTCATAAATCATCTTGGAGTCGTGCAATAAGCGCCCGATCAGGGTGCTCTTGCCGTCGTCGACGTTGCCGCAGGTCAGTAACCGCAGCAGTTCTTTGTTCTCGTGTTGCGCCAGGTAGGCGTGGATGTCGCTGCTGATCAGTTCGTCTTGGTGGCTCATGGTGTCGCTCGTCTCGAATTCTGTTGTCTGTTGGCCAAACTATTTTGTGCAATCACAGGGGCTAAAAGGGCTGGTCGGATGATCTGGACCAGTTAGATCGATCTTACAATCGATCAGAAATATCCCTCTTTCTTCTTTTGTTCCATCGACCCGGCGCTATCGTGGTCGATCGCTCGCCCTTGACGCTCGGAGGTGGTGGTCAGCAGCATCTCCGGAATGATCTCGGGCAGTGTAGCGGCGTCGGACTCGACCGCACCGGTCAGTGGGTAGCAACCCAGGGTGCGGAAACGGACGTTTTTCATCATCGGTTTCTCGCCCGGCTCAAGCGGTAGGCGGTCATCGTCGACCATGATCAGCAGGCCGTCGCGTTCGACCACTGGGCGTTCGGCCGACAGGTACAGCGGTACGATCGGAATGCTTTCCAGGTGGATGTACTGCCAGATATCCAGTTCGGTCCAGTTCGAAAGCGGGAACACCCGGATGCTCTCGCCTTTGTCGATGCGGGCGTTGTATAGACTCCACAACTCGGGGCGCTGGCTCTTGGGATCCCAGCGATGATTCTTGTCGCGGAACGAGAATACTCGCTCCTTGGCGCGAGATTTCTCCTCGTCGCGACGGGCACCGCCGAAGGCCGCGTCGAACTGATATTTGTCGAGAGCTTGCTTGAGCGCTGCTGTCTTCATCAGGTCGGTATGCTTCTTGGATCCGTGAACGAACGGGCTGATCCCCATGTCGATCCCTTCCTGGTTACTATGAACGATCAGATCCATACCCGCCTCTTCCGCCATCTTGTCGCGGAATTCGATCATCTCGCGGAATTTCCACGTGGTGTCGACGTGCATCAGTGGAAATGGTGGCTTGCCCGGATAGAACGCCTTTCGGGTCAGATGCAACATCACTGCAGAATCTTTACCGACCGAATACAGCATCACCGGCCGTTCAAATTCAGCAGCGACTTCGCGGATGATATGAATGCTTTCCGCTTCCAGTTGCTTAAGGTGAGTCAGGCGCTGGTCGGAGATCAGGGCATTGGTTGGGCTGTTGTCAGGCTGGGCAGTCATGTCGGACTCAATCTCGGTTGCTGGATCGGTTAAGTATGACGAGGTGTCGCGTGGTCAGCGGTAGCACCCTAAGTGGCGACATCATACGGCGGTGTGTATAAAATAAAAAAGAATAGATTAGAATTCTTTTATTCCATTTTGTTATTTACCTGCGGTTACGGTTGATAAAATAGTCGTGCTGCTCAGCGATTGCAATTTACGACAGCGACAACAGGCGTGAGCTTCCTTATATAGAGCTGTTTATTCTATTTTGTTCTAGAAGGATTTCTAATTATTCTTTTGTGTTATATCTCGGCTTCACTATGATAGCGGCTCTGAATTATTATTTAATCTTGAGTAGAGGCGTCAATGGAACTGGGATACACCTTTGCCGGCTTGGTGGTTGGCTTTATCGTCGGATTGACCGGTATCGGCGGTGGCGCATTGATGACGCCGATCCTGATCGTCGGTTTCGGCATCAACCCGGCCGTGGCAGTAAGTACAGATCTGCTCTATGCCGCTGTGACCAAGATGGGCGGTGTCTGGCCGTACGCTAAGAAACGTTTGGTTAACTGGTCAGTGGTGATTGCGCTGCTGATTGGCAGCGTGCCGGGTGCGCTGATCATGCTGTGGATTTTGAGTGGTATCGAAGCCGACGAAACGCTGAATCATCTGATCAATCTGACCCTCGGTGTTAGCCTGGTGTTAACGTCGTTCGCGGTGTTTTTCCGATCGCATATCCGTGAGTTCGTAATCGAACTCGATGCGCCCAAGCTAAAAGCGGTTGGTCGGCGCTGGCGCTTGCCTGTGACCTCGGTCGCCGGGTTTGTGTTAGGAATGCTGGTGACTCTGTCGTCGGTCGGTGCCGGTGCCTTGGGTACCGCGCTGTTGATTATCCTGTTTCCGCATATGACGATGCCGATGATCGTCGCGACCGATCTGGTGCATGCGGTGGTGCTGACCGGTGTGGCCGGGTTGGGGCACTGGCAGCTGGGCAACGTTGATCCGATGTTGCTGCTCTATCTGCTGGCGGGTTCATTACCCGGGGTCTATCTCGGTAGCCACCTGGGTACCTGGATGCCATCTAAAGTGATGCAGCCGTTGATGGGATCGCTGTTGCTGATTATCGGCTTAAGGTTTGTACTGGCGGGCTAACAGGTTTGACGACCAACGGGATTACTGTAGCCGTCAGGGCGTTTTTTTTGATAGTGTTCGCGCTCCCTGATCCGGGGCGATATGTTAAGTGAATAAAGGTGTTTGACGATGTATGTGTATAGCGAGCTGGACCAGCAGCTGATCGATGAACGGGTGGAGCAATACCGCGATCAGACTCAGCGCTTCCTGGCCGGTCAGATTCCGGACGAGGAGTTCCGGATTCTGCGGCTGCAGAACGGTCTGTATATTCAGACTCATGCACCGATGTTGCGGGTGGCGATCAACTACGGTCTGCTATCATCCGCGCAGTTGCGCGCGTTGGCTAAGGTGTCGCGCGACTACGATAAAAATTACGCTCACTTCACCACCCGCCAGAATATCCAGTTCAACTGGCCGGCGTTGGAGGCGGTGCCTGACATTTTGGCCGACCTGGCCAAGGTGCAGATGCACGCGATCCAGACCTCGGGTAGCTGTATCCGCAGTGTCACCTCGGATCACTTTGCCGGAATCGCTGCAGGCGAGATCGAAGATCCACGCCCGTGGAGCGAGATCATTCGACAGTGGGCTGCGCTGCATCCCGAATTCGCTTATCTGCCGCGTAAATTCAAGATCGCCGTGACCGCCTGCGAACAGGATCGTGCCGCGACTCAGGTCCACGATATCGGTGTCCGTTTAGTTCGCAATGAGGCTGGCGAGACCGGCTTTGAGGTGCTGGTCGGTGGTGGTCTGGGCCGCACGCCGATGATCGGCAAACAGATCCGCGCATTTCTGCCGCAGCATGACCTGTTGTCCTATCTTGAAGCGATTTTGCGGGTCTATAACCTGCTCGGTCGTCGAGATAACAAGTACAAGGCCCGGATCAAGATTCTGGTCGATGCGATGGGCGCCGATGCGTTCCGAGACAAGGTCGAGGCCGAGTGGCTGCAGATCAGAGATAGCGAGCTCAAACTACCGCAGGCCGAGATCGACCGGGTCAAAGGGTTCTTCCAGCCACCGGCGTATCAGGCCGATGCGGCCAGCGACACGAGTTACGCCGACAGGCTGGCCAGCGACCGTGATTTTGCCGTCTGGATCGAGCGTAATAGCTTCGAGCACAAGGTGCCGGGTTACCGCGCAGTGACGCTGGCAATTAAAGGCCTGCTTAAAGCGCCAGGCGATGTCACCGATGTCCAGATGGACGCGGTCGCCGATCTGGCCGATCGCTACAACTTTGGCGAGATCCGTTCGACCCACGAGCAGAACCTGGTGTTTGCGCATGTCAATCAGGCTGACCTGTACCCGTTGTGGCAGGCGTTGGTTGAACTAGACCTGGCTCGGCCGGTGATCGGAACCATCAACGATATGATCGCCTGTCCCGGACTCGATTTCTGTTCTCTAGCCAACGCCGAAACACTGAGCGTTGCGCGTCAGGTTCAGACCAAGTTTGATGACCTTGATTATCTTTACGATCTGGGTGAGATCAAGCTGCGGATGTCGGGTTGTATCAACGCCTGCGCCCACCACCATGTCGGCCATATCGGTATCTTGGGGGTCGATAAGAAGGGTGAATCCTATTACCAGTTTACGCTGGGCGGCTCATCCAATGCGGATGCCTCGCTGGGCAAGGTGTTGGGTAAGTCGATTCCGCTGGATCAGGTCGCCGATACGTTGGCGACAATACTGGACGTATTTGTTGAGATCAGGAACGAGGGCGAGCGCTTTATCGATACCGTTCGCCGGGTAGGTAACCAGCCATTTAAGGAGCGTGTTTATGCCCCTGCTCATTAATCAACAGCCGGTCAGCGACGACCGCTGGATTCGAATCACCGACGCCGAACAGCTCGACCAGCACGGTGATGATGCCGACCTGCTGGTTGACTGGTCGGTATATCGGGATTGTTTCGACGCACTGCTGGCGCGTACCGGACAACTCGGTGTCGCCATACCCAATGATATCGATGTGGCTGAGCTGCGGCCGTTGCAAACCCAGTTCGCGGTGATTGCGGTCGATTTCCCCAGCTTTGCCGATGGCCGTGCTTTCTCACAAGCGCGATTGCTGCGCCGACAGGGCTTCAGTGGCCAGATCCGGGCGTTGGGTGACGTTACCTGGGATCGGTTGCGCTTTATGCATCGCTGCGGTATCGATGCGATGGAGATCGCGCAGGATCGCTACAGTGCAGAGATGACGGCCGCGTTTAGTGAAATTGGGGTGTGCAATCAAGGCGGTGTCGACGACCCTAACCCCATCTATCGGCAGCAGGGAGTGTGATTGAGATGAATCAGAAGTTGGAACCCGAACTGCAGGCTAAGGTTGATCACTCGGTCAAAGTGTTGCAGCAAGCCTATGCCGAGCACGGCGAGATCACGTTCGCTAACAGCTTTGGCGCCGAGGATGTGGTGATCACGGATCTGATCCGTTGCTTCGTACCTGAGATTGAAATATTCAGCCTCGATACCGGTCGACTGCCCGAGCAGACGCTGGAGTTGTTGGCCAAGGTTGAGGCGCGCTATAAATTCAAGGTGAACGTCTATTATCCCGAATCAGCCTCGGTCGAAGCCTATGTTCGCGACAACGGTATCAATGGCTTTTATGAGTCTCAAGCGCTGCGCAAAGGCTGCTGCTATGTTCGCAAGGTCGAGCCGCTCAAGCGCGCGCTGGCGGGTAAGAAAGCTTGGATCACCGGTATCCGTCGCGAACAGGCGGTGACCCGCGATACCATCGAGTTCACTGAGTGGGACGAAGGCAATCAGCTGCACAAGATCAACCCGCTGGCCGATTGGAGCGAGAAAGAGGTGTGGGCCTTTATCGAAGCCTTCGATCTGCCCTATAACGCCCTGCACGACCAGCACTACCCCAGTATCGGTTGCGCGCCCTGCACTCGTGCGATCTCGGTCGGTGAGGATGTTCGTGCCGGGCGCTGGTGGTGGGAAGATCCCGAAGCCAAGGAGTGCGGTTTGCATCCAGCATCGTCGGGGTTGACTCCGCCAGAGGTAACGCCGCTCAAAGATCCTAGCTGATCTACTCGAGATGCGATCTAAGCCCGGTTTTGTACCGGGCTTTTTATTGTTTGGTGGCATCGATCAGTGTTTTGTTTGGTCGCGATGAGGTGTGGTTGCGACTGTCGTCTCGATCGAGTCTGGTGCGGCACGGGTTTGCTGGCTGGTTTGAATCGATTCAAAGATAGCTGCACTCAATACCATGGCACCGCCAATCAAAGTGTTGAGTTCGGGTGTTTCACCTAACAGCAAAGCGGCTAACAGTACCGCGTAAAGGGGCACCAGGCACATGATCAGACTGGCGGTTTTTACCGATAGCAGTTTCAGGCTGAAGGAGAACAGGGTGTGGGGGGTGGCAGTAAAAAGTACCCCGAGCACTAATAGGAGTAAGCCGTTATCAAACGAGGTGGAGACGATAAAATCGCCGGCAAACGGCAGCAGCACCAGACCGACGATCAGGCACTGATACATCATTGCTAACGAACTATCGTAGTGAGCGAAGCAACGTTTGTAGATGATATTACGCAGGCTGAACAGCAGGGCAGAGAACAGCCCCCATAGCACCCCTTGGGTGATGCCGCTGGCAAGATTAAGGTCCGGCATCATGATGGCGATGCCGCAGAGCAGCCAGAGCGCCATGCCAAGATCGAATCGCCGCGGCTTCTGTTTGCTCAGCAGCGGCTCGAGCAGTACGCTGATTACCGGGTGGGAGAAAAACGCGATGATGCCGATCGCTACCGTGGAGACCTGCATCGAGTGGAAGTAGGTGACCCAGTGAATCGCCAGGATCACGCCCAATAGCAGCACGGTGGCGTAGTCCCGAAGATTGTTTAAATTAATTTGAGATCGACGGGCGATTAATAATATCAGCAACGCCGCTGCCGCGATAAAGCTCCGCCACAGGGTTATCTCCAGTGCCGTCGTTTCGATCAGTTTGGAAAATAACGCCGTACCGCCTAGCAGTAACGATCCCAGATGAAGTGCAGTTAAACCTTTACCTGTGTCCTGCACCGATGGCGTCTCGCGAATAGTGGCGGCTAGACAAGGTAGCAGCCTGTTCGGGGTGTGACAAGATCGAGGGCTTCGAGGTTGCCGTTCGATTCGCGTAAGATTGGCTGTCAGTTTTAATGATCGCTTCGGTCCACTTTTTGGCACGGTTCTAGCTGTCAAGAAACAAGGCTTTTCCGTCACGTTTGTCAGGGTCTATTATGGATTATCTACCGCTGTTCTTTGATCTTAAAGCCAAGCCCTGCTTGTTGGTGGGTGGTGGCGTGGTTGCACTGCGAAAAGCTGAGTTGCTGTGCCGTGCCGGTGCGCGAGTAACGGTCGTTGCACCAACGGTGTGCGAAGCGCTGGTCACCTTGGTGCTCACGCACCAGGGTGAGGCGGTCGTGGCCAAGTACGACGCGAGTTTACTCGATGGCAAGATACTGGTGGTGGCCGCCACCGATGATCGGGTGCTGAATCGGCAGATCCATACCGATGCCAGCGCAGCCGGGTTGCCGGTTAATGTGGTCGACCAGCCACAACTGTGCAGCTTTATCTTTCCCGCCATTGTCGACCGCTCACCGCTGATGATCGCAGTCTCTAGCGGCGGCAGTGCTCCGGTACTGGCAAGGCTGGTGCGAGCCCGATTGGAAGCGCTGCTGCCGGCCTATTACGGCCAGTTGGCAACGTTGATGGGGCGGTTTCGTTCCAAGGTTAAGGCACGTTTCAGTCGGATTGAATCACGACGGGCCTACTGGGAACGGGTGTTGTACGGGCCGGTGTCGGAGCAGTTGTCGAGTGGTCAGCTGGATCAAGCCGAGCGCTGGATGGAGACCGAGCTGACACAATCGAGTGAGCGTGAGGTCGGTGAGGTCTATCTGGTCGGTGCCGGCCCTGGTGATCCGGATCTGTTGACCTTTAAGGCGCTGCGGTTGATGCAGCAGGCCGATGTAGTGCTGTACGACCGGTTGGTGTCGCCAAGGGTGATGGAGTTGTGTCGGCGCGATGCGCAACGGATCTATGTCGGCAAAGAGCGTGACAATCATGCAGTGCCGCAGGCCGGGATCAATCAGTTGTTGGTCGATCTGGCATTGGCGGGCAACAAAGTGTTGCGGCTTAAAGGCGGCGATCCATTTATCTTCGGGCGCGGCGGCGAAGAGCTGGAGTTGTTGGCCGAGCAGCAGATCCCGTTTCAGGTGGTGCCGGGCATTACGGCAGCTGCGGCCTGCGCCAGTTATGCCGGGATTCCGTTGACTCATCGCGATTACGCCCAGTCGGTCAAGTTTGTCACCGGCCAACTGAAGAATCGTGGTGCCGATCTGAACTGGCCTGAGCTGGTGCATGACAACCAGACCATTGTGTTTTATATGGGGTTGCACCGGCTCGGCCATCTGGCCAGTCAGTTGATCGCTCACGGTAAGAACCCAGCAACGCCTGTGGCGCTGGTTCAAGCTGGATCAACGCCGCAGCAAAAAGTGGTTACCGGAACGCTGGCGACGATTGAACAGGTGCTGGTCGATAATCCGGTCAAGCCACCGAGCTTGATAATCGTCGGTGAAGTGGTCGAACTGCACCAGAAGTTGGCCTGGTATAAAGGGGCCGAGGAGGATGCGCATCCGGTGTTGGCGTTGCGTGAATAATTGCAGATGAACCTACCGTTGGTGCTGTTTTAATACGGCTTTTGCTAGCGAGGGTCACAGTTGCTCATCTATTAGCTACATGGATCGCTCCACAAATATCCGTATTGCCGTTCTACTCCCTGCATCGTCGAATCTGGGTTTCGGTCCTTGATTGCGATGCTGACCTCCATTTGTCGTTGTATCTATAGATCCAGCACAATGCAGCCGTTGATTAGATCCTGTTATCGGTCGTTAAATTTTAACCGATCGGTCGGAATAATTTGATTTTGATGCCGGTTCAAGGGTATAAACTCGCCTTTTCGTTCGACTCGTTGCTATTAAAAGTCGATCTTGCTGTACATTTCGCGCCAGTTATAGATCAACATCGGGCCATATTGGAGTTTTTATGTCATCGCCATATCGCAAAGATTATCCAGTCTCGTGGGAAGAGTTACACCGCAATGCAAAAGCCCTGTCGTGGCGACTGCTTGAGCAAGGTCCATGGAAGGGAATTATTGCCATCACGCGCGGTGGTTTGGTGCCAGCGGCGATCTTGGCGCGTGAGCTGGATATCCGGTTGATCGATACTCTCTGTGTGGTCAGCTACGAAGAGGGGGAGTCGGGTGCTCAGACGCAGCAGGGTGATATCAAGGTGTTGAAAGGGGTTGCTGGCGATGGCGAAGGGATGCTGTTGATCGATGATCTGGTCGACACCGGCAAGACCGCCCGCTGCGTCCGCGAGATGTTGCCCAAAGCTCACTTTGCCACCATCTACGCCAAGCCTGCCGGCAAGCCACTGGTTGATACCTTCATTACCGAAGTTAGCCAGGATACCTGGATTCGGTTCCCATGGGATATGGAACACACCTTCGCCACTCCGTTGGCCGAGCGCCAATCCTGATCTATAAGCGCTTGCCTCGTTAGTGGTTAACTCACAGATCGCTGCACCGCAGTGGTCTGTGCTGCTCTGCCATTGCGCCCTGACTGTTTGCTTTACCAGTTGATGCTGTTTCGACTGCTCCTTTCTCTGCTTTTTGCTATTTAACTGTCTTCGCTATCTGTACGTCGCTGGCTTGATTCGCTAAGGGCTCGCCTGCGGGCTGGCTGCTACGGCGCTGTCAGTGTCTTGTGTTTACGGTGTTCAATGAGGATTGGCCAGCGGCAGTTGTTATATCAACAGCTAGCTCAGGCATCGTCTTTAGTTTACCCATCGACCCATCAGTATCAATCGGTAGCCTATTGCTGTCTTGAAAAAGAGGGGGAGGATGTTACCTATTACTCTGGTGGGGCTGATTTGGCGTCAACGTTTTTTTTACTGATGGTTTGCTCAGTGATGAATTTTTCTCATTACTATTGGGTTTTGGTTGCTCCAAATATAGACCGTTCGGTCAATTCAATTGTCACTTATTATGTCTTATGACGGGATTTAAACAACTGTTTGAAAACGTTCTATTCGTGCGCTCGTTGTAGTGATAGTCTCAGTGCTGATCTTTGATTTCATGAAGATTGTCGGAGTTATTAATTATCGTCGTGAGGTGGGTTCTAGTACGGATCTATGCCAAAAATAGCGTCATATCATCGCGGATGAGATCACCCCGTCAGGAGGGGTAGAGGTCGCGGTTCTATACCATGGAACTGGATATCTTTTATGCAACGCATGAATAAAAATAATAAACCATCAGTAGCTTTTGCCTTGATCATATCTTTTTTGGTGTTGTTGGAAGGGCTGTCGATGCCCGTGATGGCGGCCGAAGATCCACTGGTGATGGGGGTTTTTCCACGCCGGAATGCAACCCTCACAACCCGTCTATTTACCCCGATGGCAGAGTACCTCAGTCAGCAGCTTGGGCGGGAGGTTAAGTTGGTTACCGCCAAGGACTTCTCCTCGTTTTGGCGTGGTGTCAGCGATCATGCCTACGACATTGTTCATTACAATCAGTATCACTACATCTCCTCTGCCAATGCGTACCAGGTGATTGCTCACAATAAGGAGTTTGGCCGCAGCGATATGGCGGGCTCTTTATACGTTCGTCAGGATAGCGGTATTACCGAAGTGAGCCAGCTGGCAGGCCGTCGGATCATGTTTGGTGGGGGTGAGGATGCGATGATGAGTTATATCCTGCCGCGTTACCTGCTGCTCGAGGCAGGTCTCGATAGCGATGATTATGAGGCCCGGTTCGCTAATAGCCCACCCAATGCCATGATGGCGCTCTATTTTAACCAGGCCGAAGCGAGTGGTGCTGGGGATATTCTGATCGACCTGCCGGTGATCAAGCAGAAAATCAATACTGCTGAGCTGACCCATTTGGCTAAAACAGAACCCTTACTGCACCTGCCGTGGGCGGTTAAACAGGGGATGAGTGGTCAGCTGCGAACTCTGATTCAGCAGTCGTTGGTCCAGTTGGAGGCGAGTGAGGCGGGACGAGCGATCTTAAAGCAGGCCAAAATGACCGGTATCGGTGCTGCCACGGATACAGATTATGACCCTCACCGGCGCATTATTGCCAGAGTGAGCGAGTCTGCTGGGATGAGTCACTAAGCGATGAAACTGCGACTGGGTACCAAGTTTATCTTGCTCGTCGTCGGTATATTATCGATAACACTGGCGACCAATGCGGTGCTGTTCCTGCGCTCCCAGAATAACTTGCTCGAAGCTCAGTTGATCGAGCAGGGTAACGCATTGGGACGGTTCGTGGCTCTTGTTAGCCCTGAAGCAATTCTTAGTTATGACTTCTTGTTATTGAACGAGTATGCCCGCGAAGTTTCGCTGCAGCGTGACGTGGTGTATGGGGTGATTGTCGACTCTGAGGGCCGGCCGCTGACTAACTTTGTCAATCGCGATCACCCTCAGGTCGTCGGATTGGTGAAGGGTAGTCAGTACGTCAAGATGGTCGAACTGTTGCCGCTATTGCAGTCAACTCCAAAGCTGATACCGCTTCGGTTTCCCATTGTCCATGATGGTGCCGTGTTGGGTGCGTTAATGGTCGGGCTGAGTCGTACTCAGCTGATTTCCGGGTTTGAGCAACAGCTGCTAAATCAGTTCGTGACTTACAGTCTGATCATTCTGTTTCTCAGTGGCACCATCTATCTTGTGTTTCGTTTTAACGTGCTGTATCCGGTGCAGCGCCTTATCCGAGCATCGCGAAACGTCGAGAAGGGTGAATTTCATCAGGTTGAAGTCGACTCCAAGGATGAGATGGGGGTGCTGGCTGAGACTTTTAACTCGATGGTTGGCAGCATCCACCAAGAGCGGGCTAAATTACACCATCAAGCCAACTATGACCTGCTGACATCGTTGCCCAATCGAATGATGGCGGTGGATCGTCTGTCTTATGAGATCAACCGCGCCCGCCGTGACCGGCATCTGTTGGCGGTGCTATTTATCGATCTAGATGACTTTAAAGTGGTCAACGATACCCTCGGTCATGGCACTGGTGATCAGTTGCTGATGGAGATTGGTGAGCGTCTGAGCTCAAAATTACGCAATGTCGATACCATTGCTCGATTGGGCGGCGATGAGTTTCTCGTGCTTTTACCCCAGATAGAATCTGAACGTAAGATCGAGCAGGTTGCTGGTCGCTTGATCGAGGCGGTGTCAGCGCCGCTGCAACTTAAGCCGCGTGAGGTGATGGTGCATTGCAGTATCGGAGTGGCGCTGTATCCCAACGATGGAGACAGTGCGGATAGCTTGATGGCCAATGCTGACAACGCCATGTATCAGGCTAAAGCCCAGCGGCGTTCGGCGGTCTGCTTTTTTACCAGCGAGATGAATACGCGCATTAAGGAACGCATGCAGATGGAACAGGATCTGCACCTGGCGCTGGATCGGGGGGAGTTGGAGGTGTTCTTTCAGCCGCTAGTGGACGCGGCAACGGGAGGGCATTGTGGTGCCGAGGCGTTGTTGCGCTGGAACCACCCGCAAAAAGGTTTTATCAGCCCCGATGAATTTATTCCACTGGCGGAAAAGACTGGCCAAATTATCGTGATTGGTGAGTGGGTGATCCGGCAGGCGGCTCAATATTGGTCGAAGTGGAACAAGAGCGGTCTGGTTTCTGGCCATATTGCGGTCAATATCTCCCGGGTTCAATTTCAGGAACGGCTGGCTTGGATTGTAGGCGAGGTCGTAGCGCATTATCGACTGCCTCCTTCGGCATTAGAGCTCGAAGTCACTGAGGGGGTGCTGCTCGAAGATCATGATCTGATCTCCAGGGAGATGAAGTACTTACGGGATATGGGAGTGAAGTTATCGCTGGATGATTTCGGTACGGGCTTCTCCTCGTTGAGTTATCTAAAACGGTTCCGTTTTGATGTGCTCAAGATCGATCGCAGCTTTGTTTCGGGCCTGCCCGATGACGCAGAAGATGTTTCGCTGGTAAAAGCGATCATTGCCATGGCACACAGTATGGATCTGAAGGTCGTGGCCGAAGGGATTGAAACGCAAGAGCAGTACGATTTCCTGCGTACCCTGGGTTGTAATTTTGGTCAGGGCTATCTGTTTGCCAAGCCGATGTGCGGTGACGACTATGAGCGTTATCTACAACGCGTTCAGGGCAGAGGTGAGAGCGACCTGCCGGAACTGGCGATGACCGTTTACCCCTCAGCGTTAGAATGAAGTTAGCTCTTTCCCTGTCTGCCAACCAGCGGCGCAGATTAGCTCCCTACCTAATCTCGCTGATGCTGGTGATGGCCGTGATCGGCATCCATCGTTGGAGCGGCTATCCGGTGTTTCATTCCAAGGTCTGGCAGGAGGCTGGCTGGGAGCAGTTTCAACAAAACTACGCAGTGAACGAGTTTGGTCAAGATGGCTATTTCGTGCGTGCGGTAAAAAATGGTTATAACCTGTTTTTTCATACCGAGCGCTACGGCTGGCGTTTCACCCGTAAAACAGCAACAGATGCTATCCATAGCTGCGCTGACTGTCATACCCCCGAGGATCTTGCCTACGGCTTTGTCGGTGGGGATCGTTACGATGCCACTCTGGGCCAGCGGGTCTCGTTTGAGCAGCGACTGATGCGCTGTTTCGCCAGCCCTGAGCGGATGAATGGCTTTGTACCTACCCTGTATGATCCTGCAATTCGTGATCTGCGGATCTTCGCTCGGATGGTAGCTCATAGCTTGGAGTTGGGTGAAGGCTATATAGCCGGTGGCGTTGCGGTTAATGAAAGTCCCGGGGAGCTACTATGAATCCGATTTTACGGTTTATCGGTCATCAGTATGTCTGCCTGGCAGTGGTGCTTAGTGCGCTGCTGCTGGTCTATCTGGTGACGCTGGGCAAGCACCAGCAGCGAGTTCAGTTACGCCAAGCTGATGTTGTTCTCACCGATGACTGTGATGAAAAGCTGAGCCGATATCAGCTCCAGGCGGCGGGGTTTTACCGGTCGCCATACGTGGCGATGCGAACGGGTTCGGCGCCTTTGCTACAGGGTTACAGTGCTGAAGATGTCCGGGCGATTCAGCGCGGCTGTAATATTATCGATGATCTGCAGGGGGAGCAGGCGAGAAGTGTCTCAGAGCGCTGGAACTCGACCCGTTTCGTGCGCGGTGATCAGACCAGTTGCGATCACTGTCATCAGGGTATTGGCGATAAGCAGGATGCCGAAGGTAATCGTCTGACCGGCTCGATCAGTCTCGGTGCGTCTTGGGTGATGGCTGATATGTATGACCGATTCACCGGCCTGTTGTTGCCGTTTGAGTTGCGGCAGATGCAGTGTTTTATCAACTCCTCCAACGGCTTTAAACCGAATATTGCCGACGACCTGATTCGCGATGTCACCGCCTACAGTCGATTCCTGTCGGCGGCGCTGGATCAAAAAATTGGTGAACGTTACCCGGAGCAGGGGATAGACGAGATCGCCGCATCATCCACTCTCAAACGGGGTGATGACTATGTGCGCGGTGAAGCGCTATACCAACAACGTTGCGCTAACTGCCATGGCAGTCAGGGGCTGGGGTTAACGGTGCAGGGGAAGGTGCTCTATCCGGCTGTGGCCGGTCCAAATGCGTTCAATATGCAATCGCGTAATAACTTTTCCTTTGTCTCTACCATCCTGCCCGGTTTTATCTGCCGCAATATGCCCAAGGGTGATGAAGGCAGTCTGGAACCGCAGCAGTGTCGCGATATCTCTTTCTACGTCAGTAATCTACCGCGTCCGGCTGGCGATAAAGCCGGACCGTTTGCCGCTGTCTGGCAGCAATTAATGATGCGTACGATGCCGGACCTGGTCAGCTTGGTTGACCGTCTTAGCCCGACTGACCAGTCGAGTCAGCTTTAATTAACACATGGCTTTAATGGGGAGTTGGCTTTGATAAATGTGCCGGCCATCACCGCTCAGATTCCGCTATCACGTCGGCAACTGGGCAATGACTTGTTGATCGGTCTGACGTTGGCGGTGGTGGTGTTGCCACAGGCTATCGCTTTCTCGACCACGCTGGCGGGGGTGCCGCCTCACTTCGGCATCTACGCGGCGATCTGGGGTACCCTGTTTACCGCCTTTCTCAACCCTTCGCGGGTGTTTCATGGCGGCCCCAACAGTGCGATGTCTGCCTTGATTGGCGTGGTACTGCTGCCGGTCGCTCCACAATTTGGTAGCGATTATATGGGTTATGCTTTGACGCTGGTGCTACTGGCGGGGCTAATCCAATTACTATTTGTATTTATCCGGCCGTTGCAGAGAATGCTGGATTTTCTTAGCGAGCCGGTGGTGAACGGCATGATCTGCGGTATCGGTTTGTTCCTGATCTTTAAATCGATAGCCGCCTTTGCCGGACTGCCGGTGAACACCGAAGTCGAGTGGCCGCTATGGATCGCTTGGCAGACCTTCAACGCCGCCCTTGAAATAGGCAATCTCTACGCTATCCAGGTTGGTATGGTCACACTGGTGGTGATCCTGTTAGTACGACAGGTCGCGGTATTGAAAAACTGGAGTATCCTGGTTGGGATCGTGGCGGGTACCGCGCTTTCAGAATATCTCAACAACCGCCATGGATTAGAGACCACATTGATCGAGCAGACTGCCGACCTGTCTCGCCTGGGGATCATCTATCCGTCGCTGCCATTATTTACCCAGGAATCGATCCCGGATATTATTCGAATCCTTCCCGGCGCTGTCACACTGGCGCTGCTGGGGTTGTTCCAAACTTCGGCGGCGATGCGGCGTATGAACCGCAAGCAGGGCACCTTTGTTCATAGCCGCCATGGCATCTACGCCGATGGCATCAGCAACTGCCTACTGCCCTTTCTCTCCTCGTTACCGAGTTGTGCTTCCTTTAACCGGATGTGGCTGATGCATAGCATGGGCGTCGCAACTCGGCTGGCAGCGATCTCTTCGGCGTTTTTCTTGATGGCGATGGTGGTGTTTCTTTCCGATCTGATCTCGATCATTCCAATCCCGGCGATGGCGGCTGTGATCATGGTAGTGGGGGCCAATATGATCAAGTGGGAGGATATTCGCCCACACTTTAATAACCTACCCGAAGCGATCGTGTTCAGTGTCTCGTTTATTGCGGTGCATCTGTTCGGTTTGTTTGGGGCGGTTATCGCCGGTGCCGTGTTGGCCCTGGGGTACGCCAAGTGGGCCAAGGCGCATCCGCGCATCAATCTCAATGGCAATGTGCTGCAGATCAGCGGCAACATCTACTATGGTTCGCTGCCAGTGATAGAAGCGATCTACCATAAGGTGATCGAGCAGCATGACAGCCTGGTGCTCGATTTTCGCAATGTGCACTACATCGATCCCGAAGGGATTCGCTGGTTGATAATGGTCAAGGAGGAGGCCAAGGTGACGTTGTTGGATCGTCGTGCCGGTAGTCGTGAGCGCCGTACTGGCGGTCGGGCAAACAGCAATCGTCGTCACCAGGGGGTTTTATAGCGTGATTGGCGTACGTTAGGTCGATTATCCACCGCAACTCATGTCAGGCGCTACATCAATCCGGCTTCTTTATAATACTTTACCGCTCCTGGGTGTAGCGGTGCGGTCAAACCATCACGGATCATCTGTTGTTTTTCCAGGTTGACCAGTGCAGGGTGTAGTTGTTTGAAACTCTCGAAGTTTTCAAACACCGCTTTGACCACTGTGTAGACAAGCGCATCGCTACTGCTGGACGAAGTAACCACAGTGGCCCCCACGCCAAAGCTAGAGACAGCCTTGTCATTACCTCTATACAACGCAGCGGGAATGACAGCGGTGCGGTAAAAGCTATGATCGGCAACCAGCTGCTCGATCTCCTTGCCGCTGACCTCGATAATACGACTGTCACATGAACTCGTGGCCTTTATTATCGCGTCACTGGGGTGACCAACAGTGAATATCATGGCATCAATTTGTTTTTGACACAGTGCCGATGGCTGTCGTTGCGATCGTAGTTCCAATGCCTGGGAGAATGCGCTCTTATCCCACCCTTTGGCCTTCATTAGTATTTCCATCGTGATCCGTTGACCGGACCCCGGGTTGCCGATGTTGACCCGCTTGCCTTTGAGATCGTCGATCTGTTTTATGTCTGAATCAGCGCGCACTACCACGGTAAAAGGTTCCGGGTGGAGCGAGAACATCGACCGTAGCTCGGTGAAAGGTACATTGTCAGTGAGCTTGCCGATACCGCGGTAAGCGTTGTGGTGGACATCGGACTGCATGATGCCCATATCGAGATCACCGCTGCGGATCGCATCAAGGTTATAAGCCGAACCGTCGGTGCTTTCAGCGCTGCAGCGGATGCCGTGAGTCTTGCGCTCTTTATTCACCAGGCGGCAGATTGCACCGCCAGCAGGATAATAAACCCCGTTGACTCCGCCGGTACCGATCGTGATAAAGCGCTTTTCAACCGCCATTGTCGGCTGTGCTGTGAGCAACAAAACTGGGATAGTTAAAGCGGCGATAGCGACAGCTAGCGGTTTAAACATATCGCGGATAACCCTATCGGTAAGATTTTATGAGGAAATCACTCTTCAACAAGAGCGCCTTAGGCGTGAATGACATGTTAGGTGACCTGGATCGATTTGACGATGTCGTTATCCGCATTCAGGCTCGTGTTGACGATCGGACAGATTATACCTTGGGCTGTATCGAGAGCAAACCTTGTATGGCGGGCGGGGCAGCACGGCAAGTTAACACATCGCAAAAGCGATCTAATAACGATCAAAAATATTGTCCGTCACAGCTAATTTTTTTGTCTTTACCAACACCGTATTCAGGCGTATTTAGTCTCTTTGAAACCACCAGTAACTGGAGACTTAAAGGTGTCAAAATCAGATCATTATCAGGAGAGCTTTGACGACAATTTTGAAGATGACGACTTCTCTGAATTTGAGGACGGCTTTAGACATGGACAGGAATCCAAGAGAAGAAACGTGCGTCGTAAAATTGAGGATTATTCGGAGTTGAGAAAACTCAAACGTGATTGTGATATGGACTTTTTATGACTGAGTATTCGTCAGCATTATGCTCAATATAAGCGAAGAGCTAATGATCAAAATGGGGTCAAAGGTGTTGTAGCGAGCTTCATTCCTGAGATGCTAAGAGGTGACTCTTTTCTAGGCATTAATGGCGTAACCTCAGCTGCCTGAAACCCGATCAATCCGTCGGTTAGGTTATCTATCGATAACTTTTTAGATATTAATAATAGTCAAAGAGGTCTTTTTGATGCCTATTCTCTGAGAAAGTCCGTCCCACAATCGTGACTTATATCTGAGGGAATAGTATTTGAGTGGTAAGCCTAACGCTGACTAGGTCATTAGCCGTTAGTCATTGCCGACTCTGATGTCAGCAGTCGGGAATTCCCCCCATCCAACTCCACCCAGCTATGATATCGGTGCTTGAGAGTCCTGTTTTTTTGATCTTAGCATCGATGTCATCTTCTCTCGTCATATTCTCCCCGTGATGAAGCTGGAAGGATATAGAGGGATAGTTAGCTCTCTGAAGAGCTATGCTGACAGGGCTCCTTTTTAAGCAGGTTAGCGCGCTGAATCATTGTTTATATAGGGATATAACGGACAACTTTATGCAATAAAGGGCGACAGGTTTGCCTTATTGATAGAAAATTGTCTGCCATAGCTGACATTGTCAGCATGAAGTTGTTCACTTCTGTTGTAATTGGATATAGGTATGACAAACATCGCCCTTTTGGATTCTGCAAGCATTGACATTGAGCGAGTTGTTACTGATATCCGTAATAACAACCTGCAGGCCCTCTGTGAATATCTAGAGCAAAATGATCCTCCCGAAATTGCAGACCTGTTAGCTTCATTAAAGACGGACAAACGATCAATTGTCTGGAGCGTGCTTTCGGATCATAAAAAGAGCGAGATAATTCCTTCTCTTCGCACCGAAGTTCGCCCGGGGTTGCTCGGCGAAATGGATGCAGCACAGCTGACTGAAGCTGCGGATGGGATGGATGTGAATGACCTAGCGACTGTGTTGGGAGACTTCCCCGACCAGGTCGCTGATGCCATTATCGATGCTCTCGAATCGGATTATAGGCAGCGTTTAGAAACCGTACTTAGCTATGAAGAAGGTACCGCTGGGCGGTTAATGCGCACCGATGTACTAAGTGTGAGGAAAGACGTAACGTTTTCTGTTGTATTGCGCTGGCTACGTCGGCATGAGCGCTTACCGCCGCTAACAGATTCGTTGATGGTGATAGACATTGACGGGCAATATCTAGGCAAGCTAGAGCTGGCCGATATTGTCACCGCTTCGACCGATACACGAGTAGAAGATGCGATGACCGGTTCAGCTGAGGCCGTTAGTGCAGATGCTCCTGATCATGAAGTCGCTGCAATATTTGAAAAACGATCACTGATTTCCATAGCGGTTTTAGATAGCTATGGGGGGCTCTGCGGTCGCATTACCGTCGATGATGTTGTCAATGTAATTCGCCATGAAGGAGATCAGGCACTGCTCAAGTCGGCGGGTCTGGTTCAAGAAGAAGATCTTTTTTCTCCCATTTTATCGAGCGCCAAGAGGCGAGGAGTCTGGCTCGGAGTTAACCTGCTAACTGTGTTTATTGCGGTATGGGTTATCGGTTTATTTGAAGCCGCTTTGGAACAAATCGTTGCCCTTGCGGTACTGATGCCTGTCGCAGCCAGTATGGGCGGGATTGCAGGTAGTCAAACCTTAACCCTCACAATTCGTGGACAGGCTCTAGATCAATTATCAGCGGTCAACATCCCTTGGTTGGTTCGTAAAGAGCTAGCCATTGGTGCTCTGAATGGGCTGGTTTGGTCTTTTTTGGTCGCACTAGTCTCGTTGGCTTGGTTTCATGACCTTTACCTGTCCATCATCATTGCTGGCGCTCTGCTGATCAATTTGATCGTAGCTGCCTTTGCCGGAGTGATTATTCCATTGTTACTAAAGCGATTTGATATCGATCCGGCGCTGTCAGGGGCTGTTATCCTGACAACCGTAACGGACGTGATTGGCTTCATCTGCTTTTTAGGAATGGCTTCGCTGTTTCTTATCGATTGATGTTAGCGATTAGAAACAGCGTCGGTTATTGAGCGAGGGTTTAGCAACTGGGAAAGGTTGCATAGCTAAACGACGGTAGTGAGGATTTGCATCCTCTTTACCAGATAAACCTGGTCCAGCGGCTCGAGTGTTGCTCGATATCGCTGGACCCATTGCGGGCGTGATTCGGGTTTGAGTTTAAGGCTATAAAAACGGTGGTTAGCCGCAAGTGCTATCCAAGCCATCGCTATCATTATTTCTTTTGACCGTACCTCACCCCAGTCTATCTTTGTTTGGGTGCTCAAATCTCGTTCGAATGCGTCCATATTCGAGTTCGTAAGCGTGGTTTGAGTCCCACGTCGGCTTAATTGATAGCGATATTTCAAGGCACCAAGACACTCAGATTTTCATCCGAGTCCATGCTTGGCAGGTGCCTGAATAGCTCAGCCAGATGACGATAGGGGAAACAAATAGTTGGCTCATCCAATGAGTACTAGGCTGTGTAAGATCGCACTGTTGTTGGCGCCACCAGCCAAGTGATTATCATTGTATCCCTTGTTCTTGTTGACCCTCTGGTGGATCCAGTAGATCGTGCAGTTGAAGTTTTTCTAAGTTCAGCGTTAACAGCTCTCGAATCTTGGTTTCATGGTCAAGCTTTAATGCCAGATTTAGCCATTGCTCGGCATCTCTGCGATGAATATGGCGTATCAGATATTTAATTTTTGGCAAACTGCAGGAGTTCATGCTTAACACTTCGATACCCATACCAATCAAAAGCATCACAGCAAGAGGATCAGATGCCATTTCGCCACATAGACTGATATTCAAGTGAAGTTCTTTGGCCTGCTGAACCAGTGCCACTATGGTGTGCAGCACTGCGGGATGGAGTAAGTCGAATCGCGAGCATACTCGGGGGTTATTTCGATCTACTGCAAGAATGTATTGCGATAGGTCATTTGATCCGATCGAAATAAAGTCTATATGTGGCGCAATAAACGGCAGTAGCATTATGGCGGCAGGTACCTCTACCATGATGCCAAGCTGCGGGCGGTGAAAGGATAAACCTTCCTTTGAGAGCTGTTCGGCAGCCGTATTAATTAGTTCGAGGGTATCCAGTACTTCATCTACCCGACTGACCATCGGCAGTAAAACGCGTAGGTTATGCAACGAGGCGTTGGCTCGCAGCATGGCTCTAAGCTGGCTTATAAACACCGGCCGATTATCCAGCGTGAACCGAATGCCACGCCACCCCAATGCCGGATTGTCTTCCCGAAAAGAGAAATAGGGCAGTGGTTTATCTCCGCCAATGTCTAGGGTTCGCATCGATACGGGGTGAGGGTGGTAAGCTGAAAGCAGGTGCAGGTATATTTCCAGCTGCTCCTCCTCACTGGGGAAGTTATCCCTAGCCATAAAGGGGATTTCAGTGCGGTACAAGCCGATCCCTTCAGCGCCACGCTCCAGTCCAGGAGAGATATCCGCCAGCAGCCCGGTATTAGCCAGTAATCGTATACGATATCCATCTACAGTTTCCGCGGGTTGATCCCGAAATTGTAGATATAGCCGATCCTGCTGCTGCTGCTGTTTAATCAATTCATTGAACGCCTTCAGTACGGCATCCCCTGGATTGGCGATTAATCGTCCTTGGTAACCATCTACTGCTATCGTGTCTCCTTCCTTCAGGCCAGAAATGTCCCCGGTTCCCATCACCGCAGGAATGCCCAGCGCGCTTGCCAGCAGGGCCGTATGGGATAAGGCCGATCCATTCATGCAAACGATGGCAGCCAACTGACCTGGCTCAAACTGCCCAATATCGGCAACACTGACCAAATCACCGATCAGAACGATATTCGAAGCATCTGTAACTTGTCCTTGGCTTACTTGCAGCAAAGCTTTAAACAGTCGATTACCGATATTTCGTACATCTTCTCCCTTCGCCCTAAAGTAGATGTCGTCCATTGATTCAAATATTAGAGCGCACTCATCAACTGTACTGCGCAGAGCATTGATCGCTGTCTCGCCTTCACTAATGCGTAGCTCTGTTTTTTTTGTAAGTTGTTCACTTCCCAGCATCAACTTATAGAAATCGAACACCTCCAATACGTCTTCTGAAACCGAGTAACGAAGTCGTTTTCTGGCGGCGTCCAGATCAACGATCGTTTTTGTTACGGCACTCTGGAACTCCGTTAATTCCTGCTGAGAATCGACCTGAACGGTGTTGTCCACGCTAAAGTGATGTAGCTCTACGCTCACAAAGTGAATGTGGCCAATCGCCACACCAGGCGCCCCCTTAATTCCCTTTATTTGACGAGGCAAGGCTTCACTAAGGTCTGTTGCTTGAGATGATGGCCAACGGAGAAGGCTGCTGGCTAGCTGCGCGCTAATCGTGATCAAAAAGGCTTCGTCTTCATCGTCAAACTGACGCGGCGGAGAGTCCTGTACAACCAGCACCCCCAGAGTGTCACCCAAATGAATGATGGGAACCCCTAAAAACGCCTCAAACTTCGCCTCTCCTGTTTCCGGAAAATACAGGTAGTCTGGGTGGGAGCTGGCCCGGTCCAGCAATAACGGCAGTTGACTCTCGGCGATGGTGCCGATGAGTCCTTCTCCAAACGCTAATTTGAGGTTGTCGACAGAGCGTTGATTTAACCCAAGCGTGGCAATCAAACGCAACTCATGACGTTCACTATCAATGAGATACAAACTACAAACGGGTACGCTGAATATCTGCTGGACATGCTTAACGATACAGTCAACCTGCTGTGCTTGATTGCGGGCCCGAGAGGCATCAACGATGATGTGACGCAGTAACTCCAGAGAAGGGGGAGGGGGATCCAAGCGCATTATCAGCTCCTAATTACATAGCGAGTACGTTATTCCGTTGAAACACCTAGTTTGAGTAGGCTTGCTGCCTAATTTTGTCTG
>JBFFKD010000002.1:0-22686 GCA_041555595.1 Motiliproteus sp. | reverse complement strand
CGTCGTACAGCGTAATGCCCGCAGCGTGACCGACCCGTTCCATTCGCCGCTTGACGCCGCCAAACCGGCCCAAAGCCTCAGCACTATGCTCGGGTGTGACACCAACATGGCGCGCAGCCGCCATCGCGGCAAGACCATTAGTGACTGAATGCACTCCGGTCTGATTCCAGTTCACCGTCGCGACCAGCGCGCCATCAAGCAATACCTCAAACGAACTGCCGTCGGCACTCAGCAATCGCGCCTGCCAGTCCCCACCCAGCTCGGTACCAAAGCTGATCACCGGGGTCCAACACCCCTGCTCCAGCACTCGCGCCAGGTTGGCATCATCACGCGGCACGCTCAGCTGACCGTTGGCGGGAATAGTACGAACAAAATGATGGAACTGCCGCTCGATTGCCGCTAAATCATCGAAGATATCGGCGTGGTCGAATTCCAGATTATTCAGGATGGCGGTACGCGGGCGGTAATGAACAAACTTAGAGCGTTTATCAAAGAAGGCGGTGTCGTATTCGTCTGCCTCGATAACAAAAAACGGGGTCTCCCCCAGTCGCGCCGAGACGTCAAAATTATTCGGCACACCGCCGATCAGAAACCCGGGCGCCATCCCGGCATCCTCAAGCACCCAGGCCAGCATACTACTGGTCGTGGTCTTGCCATGGGTGCCGGCAACCGCCATCACCCATTTATCCTGCAATATATGATCGGCCAGCCACTGCGGCCCCGAGGTATAGGGGATACCTTCGTTGAGCAGGTACTCAACGCAGGGATTGCCGCGCGACATCGCATTGCCGACGATCACCAGATCCGGCGCAGAGTGCTCCGGCGTCGCTTGCAGATGCTCGGGCCGATAACCCTCCAGCAGTTCGATCCCCTGCTCAACCAACTGGGTACTCATCGGCGGATAGACATTGGCATCACAACCGCTAACCCGAAAACCCTTAGCCTTGGCCAACAACGCCAACGACCCCATAAAGGTGCCGCAGATACCCAATATATGCAGATGCATACTGACCTCGTCATCGCTCATCAAAAAAGTTGCCGCATGATAGCAGCAGAGTTGATGGCGGCGCCATTTACGCTGCGGTTTTAGCCTGCACCGACGGTGCTAAAGCGGGCCATTTCCGTAAGAGTACGAATCGTACGATCAATACTAAATTTTTATTGTTCCAGATCAGTAATATCACTGTTTCAACCCTGTTTTTTCATGCAATGGCGATACGCTTGACGTATCATTCGCACCCATCACAGCAGCACCCTGCTGCAAAAACTGCTATTACTTTGATTCAAACGTCATAACGACAGGGTTTCATCCATGCACTCCATGCAACGCCTTACTCAGTTTCTAAAACAGAGCGACACACCCTACGAGCTGATAGAGCTAATCAACCTGTTGATGTCCTCCTGCAAAGAGATTGAGCGACAGCTACAAGACGGCGCTCTGGCTGGAATTTTGGGCGCGACCGATCTAGAAAACATCCAAGGCGAAACCCAGAAAAAGCTCGATGTCATCTCCAACGACCTGATCAAGCAGACACTGAGCGACTCAGACCTGGTTCGCGGCATGGCATCGGAGGAGGAAGATTTTCCCGTTGCCTGCAACCCCGAAGGTCGTTACCTCGTCACCTTCGACCCACTCGACGGCTCATCCAACATCGACATCAACGTTACCGTCGGTACCATCTTCTCGATTCTCGAAGCGCCTGAAGGCTTCGATCCGGCCGACGAACATGCCTACCTGCAACCCGGTTACAAACAGGTCGCTTCAGGCTATGTACTGTATGGCCCATCCTGCATCCTGGCACTGACCACCGGCAACGGCGTCAACATGTTCACACTGGGACATAACGGCGAGTTCTACTTGACCCGCGAGCAGGTGATGATTCCAGAGTCGACTCAGGAATTTGCCATCAACATGTCGAACCAGCGCTTCTGGGACGCCCCAGTTAAACAGTATGTAGACGACCTGCTGGCTGGCGAAGAGGGCCCACTGGGTAAGCGTTACAACATGCGCTGGATCGCCTCGATGGTAGCCGAAGTACATCGCATTCTGACCCGTGGCGGTATCTTTATGTATCCCTGGGATTCACGGGCTCCAAACAAGCCCGGAAAACTTCGCCTGATGTACGAAGGCAACCCGATGAGCATGCTGATCGAACAGGCCGGAGGTCGTAGCGTCAATACCAAGATCGACATCCTCAAAGTTCAGCCTAAACAGATCCATGAGCGAGTTTCTGTAGTTCTGGGCTCCAAGGAGGAGGTCGAGAACGTACTGCGCTACCATCACGAGCAGAACTAACAAAAGCCTCAGAAATCTGACCTGCTCGACACAACCAACCTGCTCTCCAGAGCAGGTTGGGATCCGCCGCAATACAAACACCACAACAGCAACGCATTAGCCCAGCCCTTCACCCCCCCTCTACCAGCAGCACCCCTCAAGGCAAAAACCAACCTTAGCACTCGATCATACTGACAGTTATCATCGGGCTTCACCTATACTGCCTGCAGACCGCAGACTCACACCAAACACACAGCAGGCCCATCATGAGCTTCAACAAAGTCCCCGCAGGCAAGGACCTGCCTAACGATATCTACGTGATCATCGAGATCCCTGCCAACAGTAGCGTACCGGTGAAGTATGAGATCGATAAGGACACCGACAGCGTCATGGTTGACCGTTTTATGACGGCACCGATGTTCTACCCCGCCAATTACGGCTACATCAACCACACGCTGGCCGACGACGGTGATCCAACCGACGTACTGGTACTGGCACCACACCCAGTCATTACCGGCTCAGTCATCCGCTGTCGTCCGGTCGGTATTTTAAACATGACCGACGAAGCCGGTGAAGACGCCAAACTGGTCGCCGTCCCGCACGAAAAACTGAGCAAAGAGTATGCGCACATCCAGGACGTTGAAGATATCCCGCAGTTGCTACGTGACCAGATCAAGCACTTCTTTGAAAACTACAAGACGCTAGAACCTAACAAATGGGTCAAAGTCGAAGGCTGGTCCGACGCGGCTGCGGCGCGTGCAGCAATCGAGCGAGATGCGGAGGCTTACCAAGCAGCTAAGTGAACCGCCAACCAGCTCGCTGAAACTAAAAAACCGGCATGAAGCCGGTTTTTTTTTTGCTTTGATCTAGCCAATCCAACGAATTAGCTGACCCCCTGACTGGTCAGATAATCTTCATAGGTGCCATGGAAATCAACAATACCGGTCGGTGTCAGCTCGATGATCCGAGTGGCCAAGGAGGAAACAAACTCACGGTCATGGCTGACAAACATCAGCGTGCCGGGATAGTTTTCCAACGCCAAGTTAAGCGACTCGATCGACTCCATATCCAGGTGGTTGGTCGGCTCGTCCATCAATAGCACATTAGGCCGTTGCAGCATCATCTTGCCAAACAACATCCGCCCCTGCTCACCACCGGAGATCACATTTACCTTTTTATCGATCTCTTTTTGGGAGAACAACAGACGCCCAAGCGTACCGCGGATCACCTGCTCGTCATCCCCCTCCTGACCCCACTGCCCCATCCAATCAAGCAATGTCTTGGGGTCTTTAAAGTCGGCGGCGTGATCCTGCGCGTAATACCCTAACTCGGCATTTTCAGACCACTTCACGATGCCGTTGGTCGGCACAAGATCACCGGCCAGACACTTCAGCAGTGTCGTTTTGCCGATACCGTTAGGACCGATGATCGCAACCCGCTCGCCAACCTCGACCATCAGATCGAAGCCCGAGAACAACTCTTCATCGTAGCTGTGACCCAGCCCTTCGATCTCCAACGCTAACCGATGCAGCTTTTTATCCTGCTCAAAACGGATATAGGGATTCTGACGACTGGAAGGCTTGACCTCTTCCAGTTGAATCTTGTCAATCTGCTTGGCACGCGAAGTCGCTTGCTTCGACTTTGAGGCGTTAGCCGAGAAACGACTGACAAATGATTTGAGATCGGCAATCTGGGCTTTTTTCTTGGCGTTATCGGCCAACAACCGCTCGCGCGACTGAGTCGCTGCGGTCATATACTCATCGTAAGTACCGGGAAACAATCGTAGCTCGCCATAATCCAGATCGGCCATATGGGTGCAAACACTGTTCAGGAAGTGACGGTCGTGCGAAATGATAATCATGGTGCAGTTACGCTCGAGCAACACCCCTTCGAGCCAACGGATAGCGTTGATATCAAGGTTGTTGGTCGGCTCATCGAGCAGCATGATATCAGGATCTGAGAACAACACCTGTGCCAGCAATACCCGTAGCTTCCAGCCTGGTGCGACCTCGCTCATCAAACCAAAATGCTGCTCTTCAGGAATACCAACCCCTAGTAACAGCTCACCGGCGCGCGCCTCGGCGGTATAACCATCCATCTCGGCGAATTCTGATTCAAGCTCAGCGGCACGCATACCGTCCTCTTCGGACATATCGGGATTAGCATAGATCGCATCGCGCTCGGATTTAACTGCCCACAGCTCTTCGTGCCCCATGATCACCGTATCGATCACACTGTACTCTTCGTAAGCGAACTGATCCTGCTTTAGCTTACCAATCCGCTCATTTGGCTCTTTGGACACATTACCAGCCGTCGGATCCAGATCATTGCCAAGGATCTTCATAAAGGTCGATTTGCCACAGCCGTTAGCCCCGATCAGACCATAGCGATTGCCATCGCCAAACTTGACCGAGACATTTTCAAACAGGGGCTTGGCGCCAAATTGGATGGCAAGATTTGCGGTGGTAAGCACTGTGATCTTCCGAATAAACGTGTAATAAGGGAATTCAAATAACAAAAAAGGGCAAGACCATAGGTCTCACCCTTTCTCTCAATAGAGAGTTCTTAACCCCGAGGGTTAAGGCCAACCCGCATAGAATGCCGGTCGGTAGAAACCAAATTAGATAGCTTCGATGTTCTCAGCCTGTGGACCTTTCTGGCCTTGAGTCACAGTAAACTGAACTTTCTGACCTTCGGTCAGGGTCTTGAAACCTGAACCTTGGATAGCAGAGAAGTGTGCGAAGACGTCTGGACCAGACTCTTGCTCGATGAAACCAAAACCTTTAGCTTCGTTGAACCACTTAACAGTACCAGTAGTAGTAGACATAATATATTCCTATTAATTCAATGAGTAAGTTAAGCCCCCAAGGGACTCTTTGGCTGGAAGTGTTGAGATTACTTATGAAAAACAGGACGAGGTACTAAAGATAGGACATCGAAGATCTGTGCATAAATATCAGACGTACTTTCAAGCTGGGTAAAGTATAAACACCTTTTGACGGTAGTCAACGCCCAATTCCTTTTTAAGCAAGGACTTGGTTAAAAAAGGAACACCTTTTAACACTCCAACCACCAGCTCAACTTTCAAAAAAACCAAGCTCAAGCCCGCATACTCAACCATTGCGCCCCATCAAGGCTCGACTCTGACCAACGGCACGTAAAGCTCCTGCGCACTGAGCCCGCCATGAACACCGCGTTGAAAAAACGGCCGCTCCTGCTGCAATCGATCCTTGATCGTGGCCCGCTTTTTTGCAAGGACGGTCACATCACCGATACGGTCAGCTATCCGAGGTGACGCAGCACCCCGACCAAACAGATTTTGCGCCAATAACTGTTCGCTGGGACACACCTCGAACAGATCGGCAAAATACTGCTGCATATACTGCTCGAAATCAGACTGAGCGCCCGGTCGTAAGTAACAAAAAGCGGCTCGCGGCTCACCACACAATGGTAATCGCAGCATCTTAGCCAGCTGCGGGTGCCGTTCAATCTGTAACTGCTGCTGCGGATCGGCATCAATCAAACCGTGATCAGCCGTCACCAACACCAACGCATCGTTACCGGCGATCTCTTCTAGCCATTGAGCAAACGCATTATCGATCTGCTCAAAATGACTGACCACCTCGACACTCTGACAACCATATTGATGCGCCAACGCGTCCAACTCGGTCCAGTAACCCCAAATCAGTGGATCTCCTCGCCGCCGTATTCCAGCGGCCAAACCGTCAAACAGCTGCTGCAAACTTTGATGCGACGCTCGCTCCACACCACCATAGATCGCCCGACTAAAACCGGAATCGGCGATATAAGCTGGACTAGATAGCTGAGTCGGCCTGGCCAGATTCGGCAGCAGCGCCTTGGCATCCAACATAGCGCCAGCCGGCACCCCCTGGTCACTGTAACACCCCCCACCACCGCGCGGCATGAACGGCAACGGCATCACCACCGCCCCCAGTTCGCGCAGGTAGGTAAACCAACCCGTGATACCGTGCTGCTGAGCCGGCACCCCCAGCGCCAACGCCGTCACAGCGGTTGCAGTGGTCGTTGGAAAAACAGAGGTCAACCGCTTTACACAGTGCTTCGCCATCACACTATCAGGGAAACGCTGGAGGAATTGATAACCCAAGCCATCGACCACCAGCAACACCACCGGGCGCTGCTGACAGCGGGCATCTTCGAGCAGGGCTAAAGGAGGGTAGAGCGAAGCAGCCGGGGCATGCGATCCGGCCAGCGAACTGATCAGATTAACAATGCTGCAATCATAATCAGGGCTTAACATCGGCATCGAGCCAGCAGAAGACCGACCCAACAACTCACAACTCAACCCAGCTCGTCATAGAGTGCCAAAAACTCCTGGGTCAGCTTATGCTTGGGAGCATAGTGGATCAGCGGCAGACTTTCGTTGTGCGACTCTTTCATCTTTACTGACGAAGATATAAACGATTCAAGCACCGGCAACTGATCATCACGCAAGCTGTTGACGATCTGGCGCGGCAAACTGGCGCGAGGCTGAAACTGATTGACCACAATCCCCTCGACTTGTAACTGGCGATTATGATCCTCCTGCACCTCTTGCACATTATCGAGCAGAGCGTACAGCGCCTGGCGCGAGAACTCATCACAATCAAACGGTACCAAACAGCGCTGGGCGGCGACTAACGCCGACAGCGTATAGAAATTAAACGCTGGCGGGGTGTCAATATAGACCGCATCGTAATGATTCAATTCGGCCAACGCTTCACTCAGCTTGTAGATTTTGTGCTTAGCTTCCAGCTTGGCATGCAGATCGCCCAACTGAGGATTTGACGCCACCAGATCCAAGTTCGGATGCGGGGTCTCGGTGACAAAATCGCCGAAGTTGATACTGCTCATACGAAATTCAAGCACCTGCTTAAAGAAATCCATCACATCCTGCTCGATATCGTTGACGCCCTCGCCCAACAGGTAATGACTAGAGTTACACTGCGGATCAAGATCCACCAGCAGGGTCTTGTTACCCTTGCTGGCGCTGATAGCAGCCAAGTTTGCTGTAATGCTGGACTTACCGACCCCACCCTTCTGATTGAATACCACTCTGCGCATTAACCACTCTCCATCGTTCCCTGGTCTGGGACTTTAACTGTATGTTTATGACCAAGCTCGGCTTGTTAAATCAAATTTTCCTACCGATCACTGCAACTCACTGTTACAGCGAATCAATACAGCAACCGAATCCCAGGCTGCGGATCAAGCTTCAGGTTCGCCCGTACCCGGAACTCTTCGTGCCGATCATTGAGCTGCTGATAGATCCAACGCCCTTGCGCATCGGTTGGCGCTTCGATAATCACTCGGGCATCCTCGGCGCGGATCTGATCAGCCAACTGCCCCAACACCAACTTTAGATCAGAGCTTTTAACTCGAAGCTCGCGCGGGCTGATCCGAGTATAACCAGCGTCATCCTCAACTTTCACCGTTTCAGCCAGTTTACGCAATCGCGTGGCTGCAGCCGCTATCGAAGGACTAGCGCTATCGGCCAGCCGCGCCCGAATTAAATAACGGCGTGCCTGATCCAACCGCCCCTGTCGCATCGCAGCATCGCTCCAATCGACATACCGGTCAACAATAGCCACCAACCCTTGCTCCGCCTCCTCAAATCCAGGCTGAAGCAACAGCACCTGCTGATAGAAATCAACCGCACTATTGCCTCGCGGCTCGGCCAGCCGCTTCTCCTCGAGCGCCCGATCAGCACTGTCGAGCAGTTCCAGCACCCGCAAAATTCGCTCCGCCTCAGCACCATCTATCAGCGGTTTAGCTACTGACACTTCGACAGACTCACTCACCACCACAGGCTCACCGGTCAGCGGGGCCGACTCACTCCCTGACAAGCCCTTAGTATCGGCACTCGGGTTAGCACTACAACCGACCAACACCAACAGCAGCGCCGTCAAACCAAACACTCTACCTTTCATCGTGCCACCGCCCTCAATATCTGATCGGCAAGCATACCACGCCAACCTGTTAGCACCGATCCAAGTTAGCCGAACCGAATCACAAAAACAGCGTTAAACACAACCACCAGAGCGACAAAAGAGTGACAAAATGATGCTAATTACCATGAACTACAGAAAAAGAACTGATAACTGGACAGTATGCTACCTTTACTGCAAACTACGACTTTGTACGCAGAACGACCGAATCTAGAGGATTCCCCTACATGGCTACTATTCTGGTGCTTAACGGCCCCAACCTGAACCTATTGGGTAGTCGTGAGCCGGACGTTTATGGCGCAACAACGCTGGCCGAGATCGACATCAGCTTGCAACAACAGGCGATTGAACAAGGCCATCGATTGGAAACTTTTCAAAGCAATGCCGAGCACCAGCTGATCGACCGGATTCATCAGGCTCGCGACCATCAGGTCGATTTCATTCTGATCAATCCAGCCGCATTCACCCATACCAGCGTCGCAATTCGTGACGCACTGGCCGGTGTCGCAATCCCATTTATCGAAATTCACCTGTCCAATGTGCACCAGCGCGAGCCGTTCCGGCAGCATTCCTATTTCTCCGATCTGGCGAAAGGGGTGATCTGCGGTCTGGGCGCACAGGGCTATGAACTTGCACTGCAGGCCGCAATTCGCCAACTGCAGTCAACTCCGTAACATTAAACATTCACTTATTAGTCATAGAGATAACACATGGACATTCGTAAAGTTAAAAAGCTGATCGAGCTACTTGAAGAGTCTGACATCAACGAAATCGAGATCCACGAGGGCGAAGAGTCGGTACGCATCAGCCGCGCTTCAGCCGTGCAGCAGGTCGTCGCCGCTCCAGCCCCCGTTGCCATAGCCGCAGCGGCTCCTGCTGCCGCAGCAGCACCTGCCGCAGCCGCCGAACCAGCCATCGACGGCCACGCCGTACTCTCACCAATGGTCGGCACGTTCTACCGTTCGGCGTCTCCGGGGGCACCCAAGTTTGTCGAGATTGGCAAGCAGGTTAAAGTCGGCGACACAATCTGCATCGTTGAGGCGATGAAGATGATGAACCAGATCGAAGCCGACAAGACTGGCACTATCACCGCGATCCTGGTCGAAGATGGCCAGCCGGTTGAGTACGACCAACCACTCGTCACTATCGCCTAACCACGCCACCAACTCAAGGTCACCATCTATGTTGGATAAAGTCATTATTGCCAACCGCGGCGAGATCGCTCTGCGTATTTTGCGAGCCTGCCGCGAACTAGGCATCAAGACGGTCGCCGTGCACTCAGTCGTTGATAAAGACCTGATGCACGTTCGACTAGCCGACGAAGCGGTCTGCATCGGCCCCAATTCGTCGCTCGAAAGCTACCTTAATATCCCCAGCATCATCAGCGCCGGTGAAGTCACCGATGCAATGGCGATCCACCCGGGTTACGGTTTTTTAGCCGAGAACGCTGATTTCGCCGAGCAGGTCGAAAACAGCGGCTTTGCCTTTGTCGGCCCCAAGGCCGAGACCATCCGCCTGATGGGCGATAAAGTTTCAGCGATTGAAGCGATGATCAAAGCTGGCGTTCCTACCGTGCCAGGCTCCGATGGCCCGTTGGACGACAACAACGAACGCACCATCAAGATCGCTCGCAGAATTGGCTACCCGGTCATCATCAAAGCGACCGCCGGTGGTGGTGGTCGCGGCATGCGCGTGGTTCACTCAGAAGCATCGCTAATCAACTCAATCCACGTCACCCAGGCCGAGGCCAAAGCAGCCTTTGGCAATGACGTCGTTTACATGGAGAAGTTCCTCCAGAACCCTCGCCATGTAGAGGTTCAGGTACTGGCCGACGGCCAAGGCAACGCCATCCACCTGTACGACCGCGATTGTTCAATGCAGCGTCGACACCAGAAGGTAGTCGAGGAAGCTCCGGCGCCGTTCATCGATGAAGCGGCACGAGCCAAGGTACTCCAGAGCTGTATCGATGCCTGCATCGAGATCAACTACCGCGGCGCCGGCACCTTCGAATTCCTTTACGAAGACGGCGGTTTCTACTTTATCGAGATGAACACCCGGGTTCAGGTTGAGCACCCCGTCACCGAGATGGTCACTGGGGTTGATATCGTCAAAGAACAGCTCAAGAACGCCAGCGGCATGCCACTGACGATCAAACAGGAAGATGTGAAGCTCAATGGCCACGCTTTCGAGTGCCGCATCAACGCAGAAGACCCCAAGACCTTCCTACCCAGCCCTGGACCGGTTCATCACTTCCATGCTCCTGGTGGCTTGGGCGTGCGGGTCGACTCACACCTGTACAGCGGCTACAAGGTTCCACCGTACTACGATTCGCTGATCGCTAAACTGATCACCCACGCTGAAGACCGCGAAGGGGCCCTAATACGGATGCGTAACGCGTTGGATGAGATGCTGATCGACGGTATTCGTACTAATATCCCGCTACAGCAGGAGATTGTGCGCGATAGCCACTTCCAGAAAGGCGGTGTTAACATCCACTACCTGGAACAAAAACTGGGCATGTAACGTCCGGTTTATCAAACTCCAAGCCCTCTTCTGAGGGCTTCTTTTTTTCAGCATTACAGAGGTTCGCCATGCCCTGGCTGCAGCTAAAGCTCGAAACCCCACCGCAACTGACTGATCAGTACGAAGATCTGTTACTTGAAGCGGGTGCCTGCGCGGTCACTTTAGAAGACGCCGCCGACCAACCGCTATTCGAACCCGAGATCGGCACCACACCGCTATGGGATCGCACTCGCATCATCGGCCTGTTTGATGCCGAAACCGACATGAACATGGTGTTATCGCTGTTCAAGCAGGGCCATAGCCAGATCGACCCTGACTCGCCACTACCTCCGCACAAGACCGAACTGGTCGAAGACAAGGACTGGGAGCGCGAGTGGATGGAGAACTTCCACCCAATGCAGTTCGGCCAAAAACTGTGGGTCTGCCCAAGCTGGAAGCCCGTCCCCGATCCCGACGCGGCCAATCTGATGCTCGATCCAGGACTGGCCTTTGGCACCGGCACTCACCCGACCACCGCACTATGCCTGGAGTGGCTGGAGCAACAGCAGCTCGATGGCAGCACCGTAATCGACTACGGCTGCGGCTCGGGCATTCTCGGAATCGCTGCGCTGCTACTAGGCGCAGATCGCATGATCGGCACCGACATCGACCCACAGGCACTACAAGCCAGCCGCGAAAACGCCAACCGCAATCAGATCCAGGAGTCGCGTGTTGAGCTGTACTACCCCGATAAGATCCCGCCGCAATACCGCCAGCAAGCGGCTGATCTGATGGTCGCTAATATCCTGGCAGGACCACTGGTCGAGCTGGCACCGACCCTGCAAGCATTGGTCAAACCCGGTGGTAAACTCGCCTTGTCCGGCCTGCTCGCCAGCCAAACCGAACAGCTGATCGAAGCCTACAGCCCTTGGTTCGACCTCGAACCTGCCACTGTGCGCGAAGATTGGGTACGATTGAGCGGCGTACGGCGCTAACTATCAAAGACCGCAGGTCGGCCATAGCAACCAGGAATTGACTTAACCCATGCCGCAGCAACTCATTACCCAGTGCCCCGAGTGTCGATCGAAGTTCGATATCAGCCGGGAACAACTCCACGCCGCCGATGGCAGGGTGCGGTGCGGCCACTGCCAACTGGTTTTTGTCGCCACCGAACACCTGGAAACAGGAGCGAGCGCTAAAGCCGCCACGCCTGATAGCGCAATTCCGGTCGAACCACTGACGCTATCCCCCCTTCGCCAGCGCAGCGGCCTCACCCAACTGCTGTGGAGCCTGCTGATCATATTGGCGCTGAGCGCTCTTGGACTGCAGGTACTCTGGTTTGAACGCGCACGACTGTCTGTGCAACCACAACTGCAACCGCTCTATGCCGAGCTATGCCAGCGACTCGACTGCCGTCTGCCACCACGCCAAGATCTGCCCAGCATTCACAGTCAGCGGCTACTTATTCGACCACACCCCGACTACGCCAACGCGCTGACACTCGATCTGACTCTGATCAACCAGGCCCCGTTTGAACAACCCTTTCCGGCGCTCCAACTGAGCTTTAGCGGACTCGATGACAGCCTTCGTGCCGCCCGTACTTTCCAGCCGCACGAATACCTCGGCGGTGACTTACAGCCCGAAGACCGCATGCCGCGTCGCAGTCCAGTGCAGATCCGTCTCGAAATGCTCGACCCCGGCACGCTGGCACCGAACTACCAACTGCAATTTGTACAGGCCAAACAGCCATAATTCAAACCGCTGCGCAAGCCAAAAAACGAACAAAAAACAACCAATTCACCCTTCCCCCCGTAGGGTCTGTACAGGTATCATTAGCGCCCTATCCGCGCACAGACTGAGCCATCGATCCGACATCGGACCGAGCGTTTTTCTGTTGCCGGTCCTGAAGGTTTTCAATCTGTTAACAGCAGACGATAACCGGTTAAACCCTACCATTAACGGACAGAACCCAACGTGTTCAACATTGGCCCCTACAATATCGACAGTCGCGCGGTACTCGCTCCGATGGCTGGCGTAACGGATCAACCGTTTCGTCAACTGTGTCGTGACTGGGGTGCTGGATTGACACCGTCGGAGATGATCACGGCCGATAAACGATTGTGGAACAGCCGGAAGTCACAACAGCGCCTCGGCCATGCAGGCGAAGCTGAACCCCGAGTGATCCAGATCGCCGGTGGCGATGCCGAGATGCTAGCAGAAGCCGCTGTTCTTAACGTCAAGCGCGGTGCTCAGATCATCGATATCAACATGGGCTGCCCGGCCAAGAAAGTCTGTAGCAAGGCGGCTGGCTCTGCACTGTTACGCGACGAACCGCTGGTGCGGTCGATCCTCGAAGCGGTGGTAGCCGCGGTCGATGTACCGGTGACATTGAAGATCCGCACCGGCTGGGACACCGATCAGCGTAACGGCATAACCATCGCCCGACTGGCCGAGCAGAGTGGCATAGCCGCACTGGCGGTACACGGTCGAACGCGTGCCTGCGCCTATCGGGGCGAAGCGGAATACGACACCATCGCCGCCATCCGGCAAGCGATCTCGATTCCGCTGATCGCCAACGGAGATATCACCACGCCCGACAAAGCCAAACAGGTACTCGACTACACCGGTGCTGATGCGGTGATGATCGGACGCGGCGCCCAAGGACGGCCTTGGATTTTCGGTCAGATAAACCATTTTCTGACAACCGGTGAACGTTTAGCCGATCCCTGCAACGACCAGATCGAAACGATCATGGCTAACCACTTGCAGGCGCTATACGCATTCTACGGCGACTTTCTTGGCGTCCGCATCGCCCGCAAACATGTCGGCTGGTATCTGGCCGCATTACCGGGCAGCGATCCACAGAATGTCAAAACCTTCAGAACACAATTCAACACGTTAGAAAACCACAACCAACAATTGTCAGCGATCGATGAACTGTTCACCGATCTACGACAGACCACCGAAGCGGCATAAATTCCATGACACTAGGCAGTATTAACATCGTGACCGAACTCGACACACCACTCAAGCTTTCCGAAAGCGCAGCCAACGAGCCAAGCCAGACTAAACGCCTGCGCCAAAGCGTAGCCGAAGCGGTCGACAACTACTTTAAGCAACTCGATGGTCAGCCCGCCGCTAACGTCTACGACCTGGTACTCAGCGAGATCGAAGCACCACTGCTCGAAGCCGTGATGCTGCACACTCGCGACAATCAGACCCGCGCCTCCGAAGTGTTGGGGCTAAACCGCGGCACCCTGCGCAAGAAATTGAAGCAATACGGCCTGTTGTAAACGACCGTTAAGCAACCGATTCGAACCCTCCTAACTTAATCACCAACTACAGTTGAGACTTACTTCCCCATGTCTGAAGCTATCAACCCGATTAAGATCCGCCGCGCGCTGATCAGTGTTTCTGATAAGACTGGTATCGTCGAATTTGCCCAGGCGCTGAGCGCTCAAGGGGTCGAAATTCTATCGACAGGCGGCACCTACAAACTGTTGTGCGATAATGACGTCGCCGCAGTCGAAGTGTCCGATTACACCCAGTTTCCGGAGATGATGGACGGTCGAGTCAAGACCCTACACCCCAAAGTTCACGGCGGCATCCTCGGTCGCCGTGGCCAGGACGACGCGGTAATGGCCGAGCATGGCATCAACCCGATCGACATGGTGGTCGTCAACCTGTACCCGTTCGAATCCACTATCGCTCGTGACGACTGCACCCTGCCGATGGCGATCGAAAATATCGATATCGGCGGCCCAACGATGGTGCGCTCGGCAGCCAAGAACAACGCCTTCGTTGCCATCGTGGTCAATGCACAATCATACGACAGCGTATTGAAGCAGATGGGCGACAGCGACGGCCAACTGTGCCAACAGACCCGCTTCGATCTAGCAGTGCAGGCATTCGAACACACGGCAGCATACGACGGTGCGATCGCCAACTATCTGGGTAATCGCCTGGATCACGACAGCGATACCCCTTCTGACTTCCCACGCACCTTCAACACCCAGTTTATCAAGGCGCAGGAGATGCGTTACGGTGAGAACCCGCATCAGCGTGCTGCATTCTACGTCGAGAAGAATCCGGCCGAGCCGTCAGTTTCGACCGCTCACCAGCTGCAAGGCAAGGAGCTGTCGTTTAACAATGTCGCCGACACCGATGCGGCACTCGAGTGCGTCAAGCCGTTTCAGGAGCCTGCCTGCGTCATCGTCAAGCATGCCAACCCCTGTGGTGTAGCGATCGGCGACAATATCCTGGATGCCTACAACCTGGCGTTCCAGACTGACCCAACCTCTGCCTTCGGCGGCATTATCGCCTTCAACCGCGAGCTGGATGAAGCGACTGCAAAAGCGATCGTCGAGCGCCAGTTCGTCGAAGTGATCATCGCGCCTAAGGTGTCACAAGCCGCCTCCGACATCGTTGCAGCTAAACCTAATGTTCGGCTGCTCGAGTGTGGCCAGTGGGATGCAGTGCGTGCCACCTCGTTTGATTACAAACGCGTTAACGGCGGCCTGCTGGTGCAGGATAACGACCTGGGAATGGTCGACGCCAGCGAGCTGAAAGTGGTCACCGACCGCTCACCGACCGAGCAAGAATTGCGTGACCTTCTGTTCGCCTGGCAGGTCGCCAAGTACGTTAAATCCAACGCTATCGTTTACGCCAAAGATGGTCAGACCATCGGTGTCGGCGCCGGCCAGATGAGCCGCGTCTACAGTGCCAAGATCGCCGGCATCAAAGCTGCCGACGAAGGCCTGGAAGTGCCCGGTTCGGTGATGGCTTCCGACGCCTTCTTCCCGTTCCGCGACGGTATCGACGCAGCTGCGGCAGCAGGTATCAAAGCGGTGATTCAGCCCGGCGGATCGATGCGTGACGAAGAGACGATCGCAGCAGCTAACGAAGCTGGCATCGCAATGGTGTTCACCGGGATGCGCCACTTCCGCCATTAATCGGCTATAAAGCGACTGCGATCGGTCAAACGTCGTTGAAAGCCAGCTCAGACTGCTCATTTACAATCTGTAAACTGCGCGTCTTCGCTGGCTTTGGGTGAAGCGCTCTTGCGAGTGGCTAGCCTGACCTTCGCTCGTTACGCTTTACCCTCCGATTAACGCCCAGATCAAAAAATATTCTGAGGAAAGATCATGAAAGTACTGGTACTCGGTAACGGCGGTCGCGAACACGCACTGGCGTGGCAGGCCGCTCGCGATAGCCGCGTCACTCAGGTATTCGTCGCGCCCGGTAACGCCGGCACCGCGCTCGAACCCAAGCTGGAGAATGTCGCCATCGACGTCATGGATGTCGACGCCCAGATCGCCTTCGCCAAAGCCAACGCCATCGAGCTGACCATCGTCGGCCCCGAAGCACCGCTGGTCGAAGGCGTGGTCGACAAGTTTGAAGCCCAAGGGCTGGCGATCTTCGGTCCTAGCGCCGGTGCTGCGCAACTGGAAGGCTCCAAAGCGTTTACCAAAGATTTCCTCGAGCGCCACCAGATCCCGACCGGCAGCTACCAGAACTTCACCGAGGTTGAGCCCGCACTGGCTTACCTGCGTGATGTCGGCGCACCGATCGTGGTCAAAGCTGATGGCCTGGCCGCCGGTAAAGGCGTGATCGTGGCAATGACACTGGCAGAAGCCGAGACCGCCGTACGCGATATGCTATCGGGCAACGCCTTCGGCGAAGCCGGTTGCCGGGTCGTGATCGAGGAGTTCCTAGAAGGCGAGGAGGCCAGCTATATCGTGATCGTCGATGGCGAGAACGTGCTGCCGATGGCCACCAGCCAGGATCACAAACGTGCACTCGACGGCGATCAAGGTCCCAACACCGGCGGTATGGGCGCCTACTCTCCCGCTCCAGTCGTGACCCCCGAGATCGACGCCCGGATCATGAATGAGGTGATCATGCCGACCGTTCGCGGCATGGCGGCTGAAGGTAACAGCTACACCGGTTTCCTTTACGCCGGTCTGATGATCCAAGCCGATGGCACCCCCAAAGTGATCGAATATAACTGCCGCTTCGGTGACCCCGAAACGCAGCCGATCATGTTGCGACTGAAGTCCTCGTTGGTCGACCTGTGCCAGGCCGCGCTGGATAAGAAATTGGATCAGACCCAGGCCGATTGGGATCCTCGCCCCGCCGTTGGCGTGGTGATGGCTGCTAACGGCTACCCTGCCGATTATCCTAAAGGGGATGTCATCACCCTGCCGGCTTCGCAGCCTGAAGGCAGCAAGGTGTTCCACGCCGGGACCGCCAGCCAAGACGGTCAGGTCGTCACTGCCGGTGGTCGGGTACTGTGCGCCACCGCACTGGGCGAGTCGGTAACCGATGCTCAGGCTAAGGCGTATGACCTGCTCAAACAGGTCAGCTGGAACGGCATGAGCTATCGCACCGACATCGCCTACCGAGCGATCGCGCGTGAAACCAACAGCTAGCCGCAGTTTCAGCCGGAGCTAAACAGGGGACTCGATTGAGTCCCTTTTTATTGAGCCCCAGCCGTATCACATTAACCGGCCAATTCAGATCAAAGCGGCGGATCCAGATGACGCTTAACAAACTGCTGCCAGCTGATTTCGATCACCTCTACCTGCTCCCTCAACCAAGCCTCAAACTGGCCAACCTTAGGTCGCTGAAAATGTGATTCCGGTGCAACCAGGTAATAATCGTAGCTCGATCTCAGCGCAATCGGTACCGGACAAACCAGCTGACCGCGCTCAAGTAACTCATAAGCCAGACTAAAGCGCAGCATGGAAAAACCCTGACCGCTGAGCAGCGCTTCCACCAGCATCGAAGCATCCGACATAGACAACCGCGCCGAGTCTTGCCGCAACGAAACGCCCAACTCGCGTTCAAACTTCGGCCACACCGCCTCCATATCCGGCCCATCGTCGGCAAGCAGAGGCAATTGAGCCAACTGCGACGCGATCGGAACACTCGTATCGATCAGCGATGGATGACAGACCGGCAGGAGGAACTCACGCTGCAGTAATTTTGACGTCAGGCCTGGATACTGGCCGCGGCCAAAACGGATCGCCAGATCCAGATCATTGTCGTCGAAGGTCGCCAGCTTCAGGTTCGGTGTCAAATGAATATTCAGCTCGGGATTGGCTTGTTGAAATGAGCCTAACCGAGGCACCAACCAGCGACCAGCAAACGACGGCAGCACACTCAGGGTCAAACGATGCGGATTCGGATCCTGACTTAAGCCCGCCACCCCCTGCTCCAGGGCTGTAAAACCCTTGCTAACAAATGGCAGCAACTGCTGCCCCTGTGGCGTCAACACCACCTCGCGAGTCAAGCGCTGAAAGAGGCGCACCTCAAGATGCTGTTCCAGTGATTTGATCTGCTGACTGATCGCAGCCTGGGTGACAAACAGACGCTCTGCCGCCACCTTAAAGCTCTGCGCTTCGGCAGCATGGCGAAATGTCAGCAACGCTTTCAACGGGGGAAGTCGATTCATGACAGACCAGATCATAGATAAGATTTTCTAAATCATAGCGCAAAACTTCTGGTTTGTCGGAGAGGCTTTTTTAAACAAAAATAACTCACAGATCACAACAGCAACCGAGAGGACAAGAGCATGAACAACGCCACTCCATGCGCAAGCCACTGCCACACAACGTCACACAACCACTCGAACCTTAGGGATACCATCGTCGCGCTGCGGTACCATTGCAAAGCCCGGCTACAACACTGGCATATCAACTGGCGCACTCGTCGTCAGCTAGCTCAGCTCGACAGCCATCAGCTACAAGATATTGGCATTAACCGGGGTGATGCGATGGAGGAGGCCAGCAAGCCATTTTGGAAAAACTAGAATCGCCAGAAACTGCTGCTAGCACGATGACACACAGCCGATTGCTGTTCGATCTAGCCGTTGAAACGCCGGATAAAGTAGCGTCCTGTTGCCACCGATGACGGCAGCGCGACCTCTTCCGAGCCCTCAATCAACAACGGCTGGTCGCTGACCAGCAGCGCCCTAGGAGCCAAGGCTGGAACCAGCGCGGTACTAACAAACTCTGCAATGGCACGATTCTCCGACTCCACCCCTGTCCCGATATCGCAATGTACCAACACGCAATGACCGGCATGATCACTGGCCGCCTGCGGCAGAGTCTGAGTGATATCGCCCAAATAGAGATGCTGATGATCGGGAATGCAATCGGGGTGCGCCGCAACCCGACGCTCAAACACATAGATCTCCCGCTCGGGCAGTCGATGCAGCAGATGATCGTAGGTACGGCCATTGCCCAGCCCCAGCTCGAACACCACCCCCGCCGCTGGGTTAAGCTGCTCAGCGACCCAATCCAGACAAGCGCGCTGCGCCTGCAACCGTCGAATAACACTCTCTAATCGGGTCATCCTGACCTCCTGCTCTATCCATTTTGATTGACGACGCTAGTAAAGACACTTACTCGCGACTCTGAGTAACGATCAGGACTCAACCATCGACCCGTCGTTACAAAATAAAACCTACAGCGATGCCATTAAAAATGGCAATGACAGGGTCTGCACCCTCTATGGTCTTGTCAGCCAGACCCCGCCTCCCCCTTAACGGTTCTCCAACCGATTATAATCGAGCAAACCCGATGCAATGGGCTGGCGCTGCTGGTAATGACGCTGTAACCAATCGCTGAACTGCCAGAAATGGGGATCAGTACGACGTACCCCGTAGCTGTCGAGCAGTCGCTGGTAATCTGTTTCACCCTGCATCGTAGCAAACTGGTCGACGAACTCTGCTAACAGGGGTTCGGCAACCGTGATAAAGACGTTGGGATGAGCACCCACGACCCCTTCGATCACCGTCAGCGTCTGCTCCTCATCGATTAACCGATACGACTCGCCAAACAAACCCGACACATTGCTGTGACTGAGGTTACGCACCAAGCTGAACAACCGATGCCCACCACCGATCCGCGTGACCCTTAACAAAGCCTGCTCGGGCAACGCTGTCAGCACCGTTCCCTGCAACTGCGCCAATCGCTGCATCTCAGACATGACGGCATCCTCAGCCGAGTCGGTGGCAACCGGACGATTGATCGGATCAGGCGCCACCACCTCGGCGCCCAACAATTTTTCCAGTCGCTCAAACAGCTCCCTTTTCGGTTGGTCCGTAGAAAAGCCGATGCCATTGACGGATTCATCGCGACTCTGCAAGAACTCCAGGTAGATTTTCACATCCGACTCGGCATCGCGATACCAGTGTTCAAACTCACGCTTGGCGATGGTGCTGGGCAGTAATCCCAGCAGATTGGCTTCACCCTCCATCCGCAGAAAATCCATGTACAGCCGCGTCATCAATTGGTGGCCGACATTGCCGTAAACATCGAAGCCTGAGACCAGCAGGTAGTGAATTCGCTCCAACAGGGTGTAACCGATCAACCAGCCGGTCTTAGGCTGAGCACCAACCAACCCCTGAGTCACAGAGGCACTGTCGTAATGGCGAAACACTGTCAGCGCAGCGTTACGATTATGGCCATCGCCATCCCAGATCGCGTCGAGTGTTATCGGTTGGTCACCAGGGTAGAGAGTTCGGAACATCTGCTGCCGAGTATTGAGGTAGCGTTGCTGCTTGTTGGAGTAACTGAGCCAGCGCGTGAGTGGCAGCAGTCTCTCCTCCTCCGCCGCAGGTAAGCGGAACAGATCCTCTTCGTTGGCCAGATAGTCGCTGATTGCACTGAGGTTGGCGTCATCAGGATCGACGAACAACACCCAGAAATGGTCGTTGATCACGTTCAGAGCGATCTGGCCGCGACAAACCGGCCCCTTGATGAAACCGCTTATCGTGTACTGGGCCTCGTCAAGCATAAACCGATAGCGTGCTCCAACCGGCAGTTGTTTAAAGGTGACGAACGGATTGGAGGCCAACTCAACATCATAACCGGGCAGATGGTCGACCTGATAGTCGGGTTCCAAAAACAACTGCTGCCAACGCTGCATCCTCGCTGTGTCGAGCCGATACGGCATATGGGTCTTGGCGGTGATGGTGGTTTTGACCGGTGTCAGCCGGTAGTAAAAGCTGGCCGTATCGGGTCGATCATAAGGACGCCGTGACTTGATTGGCTGTACTGGCTGGCCGCTGGGCGTATACGAGCGTACTAGCTTAAAGTAGCGCGGTGGCCGCAGGGGATCAGCAGTCACCTCGGGGAAGTAAATATTCGCCACAAACAGGTGTTCGTAGATATAGCGGGAGGTCAGCTGCTGTTTCAGGTTGGCCGCGTTGAAAAAAACTTCCCAACGGTCGATCTGCTGCTGCATCGGCTGCGATAACGGTGGCAACGGCTGCACCGGTGCACCGATCTCGATCCAGCGTTTAAGGATCGAAAACTGTTGCGGTGCCAGCGCCGGCAGACCGAACGGCATCCCCCACTGTGGGAACAGCTGCTCGAAAAAGTCGAACTGTTCGATACTCGCGCACTGCTGACGTCGGTTCAGACTCAAATCAAAACTGCCCGGCACCAGCAGCTCTTCAGGCAACAACGGCCCTTCGGGCAACGGATGGGTCTGTTTCATCGCCAGCATCCGATAAAAACTGCTGCCCTCCAAATTAGCCTGCGGGCTTTGCTGGCGTTCGTTAAGCACCGGATAAAACCCTTGTGTGCGCCACTGCTCGGTACTGTCGGCATCAACAAACAGCCGCGATGGCGTAGCCGCCAACAGCCGACCACCGTTGTAGACCTGTTCCTTGCTGGCACCGCGATCGATCCCCTCGAAGGCCGACAATTTCAGCTGACAAGGGGCATCGTAACAGGCGTGGCAAACCACGCAGCGGCTGTCGACGATCGGTTTCACATCCCGATGGAATTCCGGCTCGTCGGTCAGTTCGGCGACCTGCCGGTCTCGCACCTGCGGTTCGCCGTAATGGTCGTTAAGCTCTTTGTTGGCGTAGACCGCACAGCCCGCCAGCAACAGCAGCACTACAGTCGTGGCGATCAATCGGCCGGTTTCAAAAACGCAATGATCGAGCAGGCGCGATAATCGATCGAGGGGTGAAGGTCTCAATGCAATCCCTTAGCTAACGTATCGGAGCAACAGTGCCATTGAGTATAAGAGCAGTACAGCGTCGATACCGAGTTTAATAGCGTTAAGCCTGACACTATGGCTTAACACCTCAATACGGTGACCTCCCACACCTGATAGCCGGCTATCTCCCCCTCTGCGATAGCCCGCCCTCCATTGCCCGCAATGACGACCTTACACAGCAGCCTCTTAATCAGATCACCAGCAGCCAGGCCGCCGTCACCGCCGTCAGTACCGTGGCACCACCGTAGAACAGCAGCAACATCAGCACCGGGTTAGCCTTAACATGCAGGTCGTGTAGACCGTGATAGATCCGATGCGCGCAGTGGTAGAGCGTTAGCGCGATCACCAGCAGCAGCGCCAGCTTGCCGATCCAGCTCTGGCTGAACGCCAGTAGATTGGGGTACAGCGTCTCAACCGGCCAGGTTGGCATCAGCAGACCGGTAATCAATGCCAACACCGGAATAATAAACGCCACCACCATGCCACCAGCACCAAACAACGACCAAGCGATCGGCTCGTGCGAACGTGAATAGCGGTTAGGATGTTTGATTCGCTCAGCAGTCCTGGGCATCACAGCGATCCTCCGTTCAAAAACAGTACCGCCAGACATAGCATCGCCGCACTGATCCCAACAAAACCCGCGTAATGCGCCAGCTTGACCCATAGATCAGGCACCCGAAACGTGCCCAAGCGGATAACCAGAATCTTCGGCGTCAGATCGAACCAGGTGTAAGCGTGCAACAGTGCCGCCATCAACACCAGCAGATGAAACGCCATCATCGCCGGCGTCTGCATCAGTGTCAGCCAATCACCGAAGGCCGCCTGGCCTTGCGACAGCGCAAAGATCCCCCACATCAGCACCAGCGCGTACAGGTAGATCGGCACGCTGGTCGCCTCCCGCAGCATATAGAAGCGGTAGAAGCG
>JBFFKD010000001.1:0-24961 GCA_041555595.1 Motiliproteus sp. | reverse complement strand
TAGATGCAGAAGACCAACTACCTGATTGATATCACCCTTATAAACCGGTAAACGTGAATGATCGCAATCGGTGATTACCGCCAGAATCTTCTCGTCGGAAGCTTCTAGGTCGATGCCGATCACCTCATTGCGCGGGATCATCACATCCTGTACCCGCACCTCCTCAAGCTCCAGAATACCCAGCAGCATCGACTGATTGCGCTGCGGCAACAACGCGCCAGCCTCGTTAACGATGGTACGCAGCTCTTCGGTGCTGAGATGGTGACTATTGGCCCCTTCAGAACTAACCCCTAGCATCTTCAACAGGCCATTGGTGATGCCATTAACCAGCCACACTGCAGGATACAACAGCACCAATAAGGGCCGTAGAATCAGCGCCGCCGGAAAGGCGATTTTTTCCGGATGCAAGGCCGCCAATGTCTTGGGTGTCACTTCGGAGAAGATCAGGATAACCAATGTCAGACCAAAGGTTGCGATCGCTATACCGGCATCGCCCCAGAGCCGAACCGCGACTACAGTAGCGATCGACGCGGCACAGATATTAACCAGATTGTTACCGATCAAGATAACCCCGATCAGCCTGTCAGGTCGCTCTAACAGCCGACTGGCGCGCATCGCACCTCGATGTTTTTTCTTAACCAGATGGCGTAGACGATAGCGATTCAGGGACATCATTCCGGTTTCGGAACCGGAGAAGAAAGCTGAAAGGAAAATTAGTACAAGAAGAATGCCTCCGAGGAGGCTGATCGATGCGTCGTCCAAGACGGGGCATGCCTTTGATTGCGATATGGACGCTGATTGTGGGATGTCGTCCCTTAGCTGTCAAGCTGAAGTGAGCTAGACTATCGTGCCATCAAGGGCTAGTAATCAACAGTTCCAGCGCGAACTTGCTGCCAAAGTAGGCCATCATCAGAAACGCGAAACCGCCCAACACCCAGCGAATAGCAGACTGCCCCCGCCAACCACGCTGATGTCGCCCCCATAACAAGGTCGCGTACACCCCCCAGGCCACAAGCGACAGACCTGTTTTATGCACCAGGTGCTGGGCAAAGATATCTTCCAGAAACAGTATCCCGGTCAACAACGAAATACTCAGCAGCACCATCCCCAACCACACCATCTCGAACAGCAACTGCTCCATCAACTGCAATGGCGGTAACGCACGGACGATACCGCGCGTATGGTGATGCTTGAGTTCATGATCCTGGCGCGCTAACACCAACGCCTGCAACGCCGCGATCGAAAAAATGCTGTAAGCCAGAATTGAACTTAGAATATGGGCAATTTCGCCGCCACTATATTGCTGCGGTAAACTGGTCGCCGGCGTGACCGAAGCCAACAGCACCGACACCGCAGCGATCGGAAACACCCCAACAAACAAGCTGGTCAGTGGTTTACGGAGGCAACTGACTAACACCAGCCCCGATATCAACCAGGCGATCAACGAGATAACCGGAAACAGCCCCAGCTGAATTCCGTTGCCAGGATGCAGGATCAGATACACAGCCAGGGTATGTAGCACCACCGCCCCAGAGCCGAGCATCATCACCAGCGGACGTCGATCCACTCCCTTTCCACTGAGACTGACGGCTTGAATCAACCCGGCAATCAAGTACAGGACGGCACTAAAGAGACTGGTCAGGATTAGGGTCATAGTTTGATGTGTCGCTGGCTATAAAGGGGATAGGCCGCTAAGTGTGTCACAAATTTTTTGCAGTTTGAATAGACACTTATCGGCTTGATCGTTCAATAGATTCGGTAATTTTCCGCTTCTTGGCAACCTTATATGATCACAACATAGAGCAGCGGCGCAGGTTTGGGTATAATCCACGGTTTGCATAATCGGTGACTCGCCAAAACGGGTCATGATGAAAGATATAACGGCCAGAGGCGCACTATGTTCGACAATCTAACGGATCGTCTAACGCACACACTTAAATCGGTTACCGGTCAGGCCAAGCTGACCGAAGACAACATCAAGGGCACCCTGCGGGAGGTCCGTATGGCTCTGCTGGAAGCCGATGTTGCGTTACCGGTCGTCAAAGAGTTTATCAACAGCATTAAAACCCGCGCCGTCGGCCAGGAGGTCGGCACCAGCCTGAACCCAGGCCAGGCCTTCGTTAAGATCGTCAACGAAGAGCTTATCAAGGTGATGGGGGCCGCTAACGAAGAGCTAAACCTAGCCGCCCAACCCCCCGCCGTTGTAATGATGGCCGGCCTGCAAGGTGCCGGTAAAACCACCTCTGTCGCTAAGCTTGCACGCTGGCTAAAAGAGCGCAAGAAGAAGTCGGTACTGGTGGTATCCGCCGACATCTATCGCCCAGCCGCTATCAAGCAGCTAGAAACACTAGCAGCCGAGGTCGGGGTCGAGTTTTTTCCCTCCAGCACTGATCAAAATCCGATTGATATCGCCCAAGGTGCGATCCAGCACGCCAAACAGAAGCATATTGATGTTGTGATCGTCGATACCGCCGGTCGCCTGCATGTCGATAGCGACATGATGGATGAGATCAAGCAACTGCACGGCGCTATCACTCCGGTCGAAACACTGTTTACTGTTGACTCGATGACCGGCCAGGATGCGGCTAACACCGCCAAGGCGTTCAACGACGTCCTACCCTTGACCGGCGTCATTCTGACCAAGACCGACGGTGACGCCCGTGGCGGTGCCGCGCTGTCGGTGCGCCAGATCACTGGTAAGCCGATTAAATTCCTCGGTGTCGGCGAAAAGACCGACGCGCTTGAACCGTTCCACCCTGACCGGGTCGCTGGCCGCATCCTCGGCATGGGCGACGTCCTGTCGCTGATCGAAGAGGTCGAACACAAGGTCGACAAGAAGAAAGCCGAAAAACTGGCGACCAAGCTCAAGAAGGGCAAAGGCTTCGATCTAGAAGATTTCCGCGACCAACTGCAGCAGATGACCAATATGGGCGGCATGGCAGCCATGATGGGGAAACTACCCGGCATGGGCAAACTGGCAGAAGCAGCTGAAAACGCCGGTGCTGAAAAAGGCCTAAAGCAGATGGAGTCGATTATCTGCTCGATGACCCCTCATGAGCGCCACTTCCCCGACGTCATCAGCGGTTCGCGCAAGAAGCGCATTGCAGCAGGCTCCGGCACCCAGATCCAAGACATCAACCGCCTGCTCAAACAGCACAAGCAGATGCAAAAAATGATGAAGAAACTGGGTGGCAAAGGCGGCATGACCAAGATGATGCGCGGCATGAAAGGCATGATGCCGCCAGGTATGGGCGGCGGCATGCCTGGCATGGGAGGCGGTATGCCTGGCGCCCTACCACCAGGCTTCCGCAAACGCTAAAATCAAGCACTTATCGTCACTATAAGCGCCCCATCTAGCACCAGATCTGATTGACAAAAGAGCTTTCCATGGGCAGAAATTTCGCGTAATATTTCCGCCCTTCGTATATTGGCGTCGTAGCGCCCTGGCTGATTCCGATCGCTCAGAGCGCTGCAACAACAAACCGGGCTCCATTTTGCGTACCGGTCGGTATTTGGCTGTCATCATTCGTGCTCAGCACGAAAGCAGTAAAGTGCCGGTGAGCGTAACTTGGAGCAATACAAACTGTGGGCGATTTCAAAACCCACTCAATAGAGGATCGAAGCGAATGGTTGTTATTCGTCTAGCTCGTGGAGGCTCCAAGAAGCGTCCTTTTTACCACATCACAGTAGCCGACCAGCGCAATGCCCGCGACGGTCGCTTTATTGAGCGTGTTGGTTTCTTCAACCCAGTAGCCCGTGGCCAGGAAGAATGCTTGCGCGTTGACCTCGACCGCGTTGCACACTGGACCGGCCGTGGTGCTCAGCCGAGCGATCGCGTTGCCGCGCTGTTGAAAGATGCTGCCAAGGCAGCTGAGTAATTTATAAGCTGGCTACCAAGCCTGCTGCTGGCTGTTGAGGGATACTTTGGTGAACACCGATCAATTAATGGTGCTGGGCAAAGTGACATCGGTCTACGGAGTCAAAGGGTGGGTCAAGGTCTACTCCGACACCGAACCGTTGCAAAACATACTCGACTACAAACCCTGGTATTTGATGCTTAACGGTCGTCTGCAAGAGATCGAAGTAGAACAGGGCAAAACCCACGGCAAGGGACTGGTCGCCAAACTGGCTGGCTGCAACGACCGAGACAAGGCGCGCGATTACTGTGGTGCCGAGATCTACGTCAACCGTGAATTACTGCCTGCACTTGAGCAGGGCGAGTATTACTGGCACCAGCTAGAAAAACTGAATGTAGTGACTGTATCCGGTGTTGAACTGGGTCAGGTTGATCACCTTATCGCGACAGGCTCCAATGACGTTCTCGTCATCAAGAGCACGAAGCAGAGTATCGATAAGCGGGAGCGGATGATTCCGTACCTGCCCGATCAGGTGATCAAAGAGATCAACCTTGAACAAGGTACAATTCGGGTCGATTGGGATCCGGAGTTTTAGTTCGTGTGGGTTGGTGTTGTTACGCTTTTTCCAGAGATGTTCCAGGCGATCACCGATCACGGTGTCACCGGGCGAGCCGTTAATAACGGCCTGATCAATCTCGAGTTTTGGAATCCGCGCGACTTCACTCAGGACAAGCACCGAACTGTCGACGACCGACCCTACGGGGGCGGCCCCGGGATGCTGATGAAAGTCCAGCCTCTACGGGATGCGATCCGCGCCGCGAAAGCGGCCGCTGAAGAGCAAGCCAACGGACAACAGGTAAAAACTATCTACCTGTCACCCCAAGGGCGCAAACTGGATCAAGCCGGTGTAAAAGCACTGGTTAAACACGACAGATTGGTGTTGGTAGCCGGACGATACGAAGGTATCGACGAACGGTTACTGGAAAGCGAAATCGATGAAGAGTGGTCCCTCGGGGACTTCGTTGTCAGCGGCGGTGAATTACCGGCAATGACCCTGATCGATGCGGTTTCGCGCCTGATACCCGGCGTGTTGGGCCATGAGGATTCGGCTACCGAAGACTCATTTGAGGACGGTCTACTCGACTGCCCCCACTACACTCGACCCGAAACGGTCAATGAACAAGATGTACCCAAAGTGTTGCTTAGCGGCAACCACAAGGAGATTCGGCGCTGGCGGCTTAAACAGCAACTAGGGCGAACCTGGCAACGGCGACCCGACCTACTGGACGGTCAACAATTGAATACCGAGCAACAAGCGTTGCTTGAAGAGTTTATCCGCGAAACGGAATCCCAGCAGTACGCTGATCCGTCGACCGGTTGATATTTAGGAGCGAATCATGAGCAGCAAGAATCTGATTATTCAGCAGCTTGAAGCTGAGCAGATGGGCAAAGAAATCCCTGTATTCGGCCCCGGTGATACCGTGGTTGTGCAGGTTAAAGTTGTTGAAGGCACCCGCGAGCGCCTACAGGCGTATGAAGGCGTTGTGATCGGCAAGCGTAACCGCGGCCTGAACTCTGCGTTCACCGTCCGTAAGATCTCTCACGGCGTTGGCGTTGAGCGTACCTTCCAGACTTTCAGCAAGGCTGTTGACAGCATCGCTGTTAAGCGTCGTGGTGACGTTCGTCAGGCCAAGCTGTACTACTTGCGCGACCTGTCTGGCAAGTCTGCACGTATCAAAGAGAAGCTAGCTAAAAAGTAAGCTTTTTCTCTGATCAAAAAGGGCAGCCGAGGCTGCCCTTTTTTGTGCCCGTTCCTCATCCTGAATAACGTTGACACTTTTCGATCATCAAATCGGAAGGTGTCATTAAATCAAGCAGTAAGCGCATCCAAGACGATGATTGATATAAAAACATCCATACGCATTTTATAATCCGGACAAACCCTGCGCATAAAAAAACCCCGACTGAATAATCAGCCGGGGCTCTCAACACCCAAATCGCAGAGCGATTAGTGCATATGCTGACCGCCATTGATCGACAGGTTAGAGCCAGTGATGTAACCACCCTCTTCCGCAGCCAGGAACGCAACCGCGCGACCGATCTCCGAAGGCTGACCCATGCGACCGACCGGAATACCTGCAACGATCTTGTCCTGAATGCCCTGATCAATCTTGGCAACCATCGGCGTCAGAATATAGCCTGGAGAGATAGTGTTAACAGTCACACCGTTACGCGCACCCTCCTGAGCTAACGCCTTGGTAAAGCCGTGAATCCCCGCCTTGGCAGCCGAGTAGTTGGTTTGACCCATCTGCCCCTTCTCGCCATTAACGGAAGAGATATTGATGATACGACCCCACTTCTGCTCCAGCATCGCTTCGATAACAGGCCGCGTCATATTGAAGGCGCTGTCCAGGTTCGTGCTCAGTACAGCATGCCACTGATCCCACGCCATCTTTTTGAAGAAACCATCGCGAGTGATGCCGGCATTGTTAACCAGTACATCGATATTAGCACCCGTGGTCTCAGTAACCGCCGCCACAGCTTGCTGGCAAGATTCGAGACTGGTCACATCAACATGCTGAATCAAGAAATCGTAGCCCGCTTCTTTCTGCTCTTGCTGCCAAGCAATAGCCTTCTCTTCATTGCTATAACCTGCGACAACTTTCATGCCCAGATCAGCCAAAGCTTCACAAATTGCTGAACCGATACCACCCGTGCCACCGGTAACCAATGCGATACGTTGAGTCATTTTCTATCCCCTATGTACATTCCGTACTTGATAAATCCATCACTTGCTAACAGCAATTTCACCTTAATTGGTGCATCTCAATCCCTGTCGACAAAGCAGGCTTGCGCCTAGCCAGTTACTATATGCAAGTTAGCCATCAGTTACAGCTAGGGGAAATACTGATTACACCTAATGGACTAGAAATAACAACAGATCGCATATCTTTTTGATCCGCATCAACACCTAAAGCACTGAGTACGGCATAATAACCGGTCACTGGCACGATCGAGATCACGCATGGACTTTTCTTCAACGGTAGGCTTTCTTTCCGGCCTAGCCCTTATCATCACCGCTATCTTACTGGGCGGCAATGCTGATCTATTCATCAACCTACCCGGCATGATGATCGTAATCGGCGGCACCATGGCCGCCACCCTACTCACCGTGCGCTACAGCGACGTCACCGCAGGCTGGCACGCGGCTTATATCGTATTTACCCGTGATAATACCGATCAGCAAAAGATGATCGACACCATGCTACAGCTGAGCAAGGTCAGCCACCGCAACGGCCTGTTAGCACTGTCAAAAGTTGAAACAAACTCGCCTTTTTTACGCCGCGCCTGCAATTTAATTGCCGAAGCCTCAACCGAGGACATGGTACGCAAAACACTACAGACAGAGATCGATTCACTGATCACTCGCCACCATATTGTGCAGGATGTATTTAAACGTATGGCCACCTACGCCCCTGCATTCGGCATGCTAGGAACTCTGATTGGCCTGATTCAGATGCTCAGCAACCTAAGCGATCCCAACGCAATTGGACCGGCGATGGCGGTCGCGATGCTGACCACCTTCTACGGCTCACTACTCTCCTCGATGGTTTTTTTACCGATCGCCGGCAAGTTGAAGGCGCGAACCCTGATGGAAGTCACCAACCTGGAGATCATCCGCGAAGGTACACTGAGCATCCTCTCCAACGACCACTACGCCAACGTTTACGAACGACTGTCATCCTACATCCCCGAAGCCAAGCGCAAGCCGTTACGCACAGGTCGCTCAGCCGATCCGAGTAACGCCTGATGGCAAGCAGACTGCTCGACGATGACGATGGCCCAGGCTGGATCACCACCTTTGCCGACCTCGTTACACTATTACTGGTGTTCTTTGTCCTGCTGTTCACCATGTCGAGCGTTGAAGCTGAAAAGTTCGCGCAAGCGATGAAATCGATCCATATGAGTCTCGAAGACGGTGGGATGAGCAACAGTCTGGTCGAGTTAACCGTCGACGCACCCACCAAATCCCCCAGCCCGCTCACCACCGAACTCGACCCCTCGCCTCCCAAACCCAATTCCAAGCAAGCACAGGAGGAGCAGCAGGCTAGCGACCCGACACCCGCTATCACACAACAATGGCGCGCTCTGGCCGAACAACTGCAATCGACCATCGCCGATAAGAGCCTGGCCAATGAAATCGATGTCGATACCCCCATAGATGGCACTATCGTCATCCAGGTCAAAGGCCAAGCGCTATTCGATTCAGGCTCCACTACCCTAAACACCCAGGTCGATCAGGTATTGGACAAGCTGTTAAAGCGCTTTAAAGAGCAATACGATTTCACCATCAATATCCAAGGCCATACCGACAATCTGCCGCTACGAAACAGCCGCTACGAATCCAACTGGGAGCTGTCCGCACTGCGCGCAACTACAGTGCTACGGTACTTCATCAGACAGGGCATCTCACCTAAACGCCTGACAGCAACCGGTTACGGTGATTCCGTTCCGATCGATACCAATGAGACAGCAATCGGCCGCGCCAATAACCGTCGAATCGAGTTCGTCCTCGAACGCAACGCACGCATCAGCCAATAAAGCCCAGCCACCGGGTTTATTTTCAAGCGATCATAAGGCGCACCTAAGCAGGCCGCATTATGTTCGCACCGCAATAACGCGCCAGCCATTATCGCGCTTCATTTTCGTGCAAGCCCGACCCTGCAATGCACCAAAATAACTCACATTTACGCCCCCATACTGCGCACAAACAGATAAGCAGCTGATTAATAAGCACATATTAAATGGCACAATCCCTGCTTTAACATTTCACCGTCATCATAACGGCGCATTAAATCCGATAACGATGCCCCAATGGAGTGAATACGTGAAACTGATCAGTGCTGTCATCAAACCGTTTAAACTCGACGACGTCCGCGAGGCGCTGTCGGACAACGGCGTTAACGGGGTTACGGTCACCGAGGTCAAAGGCTTCGGCCGCCAGAAAGGCCATACCGAGCTATATCGCGGTGCCGAGTATGTGGTGGACTTCCTACCCAAGGTAAAAGTTGAGGCAGCTGTCAGCGATAATCAACTTGATAGCGCCATCGAAGCGATCATCAATTCAGCCAACACCGGTAAAATCGGCGATGGAAAAATCTTCGTTACCGAACTGATCGACGTGACTCGCATCCGTACTGGCGAGACGGGTACCGACGCGCTCTGATCATCCAGCCTAGCTACAACGATTCCAACTCAATCAACACGGAAACATACCATGCTGAAACCACTTGTTACTCTCTGCCTGATGCTGCTACCAGGCATAGCTATGGCCGATGAGCTCAATGCAGCCAACACGGCCTGGGTTCTGACCACGACCGCATTGGTGCTATTTATGACCCTGCCCGGGTTAGCGCTTTTTTACGGCGGTCTAGTACGCACCAAAAACGTACTCTCGGTTTTGATGCAATGTTTTGCCATTGCCGGTGCCGCCTCGATCATCTGGCTGGTGATCGGCTACAGCCTAGCTTTTGGTGAGGGCAACGCCTGGATCGGCGACTTCAGCAAGGTCATGCTGTCAGGTGTCGGTAAAGACTCATTGATGGGCGATATTCCTGAACCACTGTTTATGCTGTTCCAGATGACCTTCGCTATCATCACTCCAGCCCTGATAATCGGTGGCTTTGCCGAACGGATGAAGTTCAGCGCCATGCTTATCTTCAGCTGCATCTGGCTGGTACTCGTTTACGCACCCATAACCCACTGGGTCTGGGGCGGCGGCTGGCTGGCCCAGATGGGGCTATATGATTTCGCCGGTGGAACCGTGGTACACATTACCGCCGGTGTCGCCGCTCTGGTCGCAGCAATCGTATTAGGACCACGCAAAGGCTTTCCACAGGTGGCAATGCCTCCCCACAACCTGACCATGACTGTCACGGGTGCCGGTATGCTATGGGTCGGCTGGTACGGGTTCAACGGCGGTAGCGCCCTGGCCGCCAACGGTGATGCTGCAATGGCGATGCTGGTCACCCATATCTCAGCGGCAGCCGGAGTACTGGTCTGGTCCTTTATCGAATGGTACCGATTCGGCAAACCTAGTGTGCTGGGCGCAGTTACCGGCATGGTGGCAGGCTTGGGCACCATCACGCCAGCCTCTGGCTTTGTCGGCCCTGGCGGCGCATTGGTGATCGGCATTATGGCTGGCGGGGTCTGTTTTGTTGCAACCCAGTACATCAAACGAACACTGAAGATCGATGACTCACTCGACGTTATGCCCGTTCACGGCGTTGGCGGCATTCTCGGCACCTTGATGGCCGGTATTTTCTCGGCCACTAGCCTAGGTGTATTCAGCGGCTACGGCTTTGCCGACGGGATCGAAACGATGGGCGGTCAAGTGAAAGTCCAGCTGATCGGGATTATTTCAACCTTCATTTATACTGCTATCGTCACTTGGATCATTCTCAAAGTTGTTGGCGCGATGGTGGGCTTGCGGGTCAGTGAAGAGATAGAGATCCAAGGCCTGGATACCGCCGAACACGAAGAGACCGGCTACAACATTTAAACGACAGGCCCACATGGAGGTGGGTAGCGAAATTGTTGCAGCAGTCCCAGAGATCCTATGCATAAAAAAGGGTGCTGATTCAGCACCCTTTATCTATTCGGCTCCTGTTCGAGCCTCGTGGGCCACTTAACCGTGCCCTGCACCATATGAATGATGCTTATTGAAACGGGTCAACACCCGTCTGAGTTCTCTCGCATGTTGCTGATGACCGGTACACTGAGCGTGGCGGATATCATCAACAATCATATGACGTATCCGTCTGATTCCTCCATCGGAGTGCAGGAGAAAATCAAATTCAGCCAACGCCGGCAGCGCTGGCACATGCTCAAACTCCGCTACCGCATCAACCTCAGCTTGCGAAACATCGCAAATATCCAAGCAATCGTTGTAGGTCAACATAGATGCTCACCTCCCCTTTCTATTAAGAACTATAACTCCAGTCCAAATCCCAATTTAAGAATAGGCCTAATAGAGGGCATATCAGCTGAACAATTTTCAACCAATACTTGTACTCAAGGATTGAGATTCAGGCGATCGAAACTCTCCGCTCAAATCGCTTTTGATAGATTAAGAATCACTAATATCAGTCTAGCTACGTTTTTTGAACGGCGCCAACCCATCACCCAGCGAACCATCACCGCCGGTTGACTGCGCCGCTGCCGGAGCGCTCGGCTGGCGCCGCTTACCGACCGATTTCTGATCGCGTAGCCGCTGCTTCGACTTCTTGGCATCGGTATCTTTGGTCTTCTTCGCCTTACCAGTATCTTTACGTTTTCCAGCCGCCTTACCCGACGACTTGAGCTTAGCGGGCCCCTTGTACTTTCCTTCCAGGCCCGCCACCTTGCGCCGCTCAAATGTCACCCGTAGATAACGCTCGATACTGGACATCAGATTCCACTCTGATGCGGCAATCAGACTGATCGCAGTGCCGGTCGTGCCGGCGCGACCTGTACGACCGATCCGATGCACATGATCGTCACCACTCCGTGGCATATCGAAATTGATCACCAGGTCGATACCGCTGATATCCAAGCCCCGAGCAGCCACATCGGTCGCCACCAGCACCTTGGCATGATCGCGACGAATCCGGTCCATCACACGATTACGATCGTCCTGCTCCATATCACCGTGCAGAACACCAACCTGAATGTCGTCATAACGCAGTTTGCCGCCCAACCGATCGGCCTGAACTTTGGTATTAGTGAATACGATCGCTTTATTGTACTGATCTTGCTGCAATAGCCGCAGCAACAGCTTCTCTTTGTGATCTCGATCGTCGGCCAGCACGATCTGCTGCTTAATCGAAGAATGCTGATCCTGAGCACCGCTGAGTAACAACTGCTCGGGATCATTGAGCACCTGTTTGGCCACTGTCATCAAGCCACGCGTCTTCAGCGTTGCCGACAGTAGTAAGGTCTGCCGCTCTGCACGACAGTTTTCGGCAATAGCGATTACGTCTTCGCTAAAGCCCATATCAAGCATCCGGTCCGCCTCGTCCAGCACCAGCACCTCCAAGTCACTCAGGTCGGCCGAATTGAGCTTAATATGCTCCAGCAGCCGACCCGGAGTCGAGATGATCAGCTCCGGATTTTTACGGATCAGCGCCCGCTGGTACTTAAAACTCTCGCCACCGGTAATCAGTGCCGCTTTCAACTGACAACTTCCAGTCAACAGAGTGAACTGCTTGAATACCTGTCGCGCCAGTTCGCGGGTCGGCAGCAACACCAGCCCACGAGTACTACTGCGCGGCGCGTCATTCTCTAGAAATCGATGCAGCATCGGTAACAGGTAGGCTGCCGTTTTGCCGCTACCAGTCTCGGCGCTGATCAACAGATCCCGCCCCGACAACGCCTTCGGTATTGCCTGCTGCTGCACCTCGGTGGGTTGCTCGAGACCTATATCTGCTAACGCTTTTTGTAGGCGATCATGTAATGGTAGTTCTGAAAACACGCAATTTTCCTCGGCCATCTAGGGCACTATGGGGATTGGTAAGCGATGCACTTAATATAGACAACGCCGTGCAATGGCAGCATAACTAAGGTGCAGTCAGGCTATGAAGCACTTAAAATGACCGCTATTGTACTCTAGTTTCGTACACTAGTTGACCGCCGGGATTAATAGTTAACCGGCCGGGCTCTCCACCACAGGCTGGCTTAGAGCCAACCAATAAGGAATACCACATGCAGATCTGGGTCGATGCCGACGCCTGCCCCCGAGTCATCCGCGACATCCTATTTCGTGCCGCACAACGTGTTGAGATATCGTTGACGCTGGTCGCCAACCAATTAGTTCCTGCACCACCGTCACCGTGGCTGAAATCGGTACGGGTCGAGGCGGGGTTTGATATCGCCGATAACTACATCGTTCAACAAACCGAACCGGGCGACCTGGTGATCACCGCAGACATTCCATTGGCTGCCGAGGTGATAGACAAAGGAGGATTGGCACTCAACCCCCGCGGTGAGCTGTACACCACCGAAAGCATCCGCCAGCGCTTGAATATGAGAGATTTTATGGAAACACTGCGTGCAAGCGGCGTCCAGACCGGAGGCCCCGCAACATTATCGCAAGCGGATCGACAGGCATTCGCTAACCAACTGGATCGTTTACTGGCAACCTGGAGCAGTAACCGATGATCGCACTACTACGCTTTGGTGGATGGCTGTCACTGGCCTGTTCGGCGGGGTTGCTACTGGCGATGGTGATAGGGCTGTGGCCAGCGCTGACAACCCGCCCCGGCTTCGCTTTTATAGTACTGATGCAAACCGTAACATCGGCCGCGATACTACTAGGAACGCAGCTAAAACTTCAACAAAACCCGTTAGCGCAGAAAGCACTTCCATCCAGTCTGGTCGCTTATGGGCTGTTTATTCTGATCGCTTGGAGGTGGTGGCAAGGCGCTTAGCGCTCACCTCCTAACCTCAACAACTGACTTAAGCCAGCAACAAAGCCAACGTATCCAGCAGCAAACGATTCTCTTGCGCAGTGCTGACATTAATCCGCAAACAGCCAGCCAGCGAAGGGTGTGAACCGTCGAGCATTTTGACCAATACACCGGCCTGCTTTAACCCTTGATGCAGATCAACCACCGACCGGTCGATCACCCGCACTAGCAGAAAGTTAGCTTCGCTCGGCCAAACCTGTAACCCTGATAGTGCCTGCAGCCCTTGCAACAATTCGGCGCGCGCTATCCGAAGTTGCTCAGTCTGCTGCCGCAACACGTCAAAATGCTCCAGGGCAAACACCGCACTGGCCTGCGTCAGAGTGTTGATATTGTAAGGTAACCTCAGCTTTTCCAATTCGCCCAACCACTGCGGCCGGCCGACCAACAGCCCCAACCGCAATCCGGCCAGACCCACTTTGGACAGGGTACGCATGATCAGCAGATTGTCGTAATCGTTGAGCAGGTGCAGTGAATCTGCATCGGTGAAAGCGGTGTAGGCCTCATCGACGATCACCAGCCCGGTACTGGCCTCGGCGATACGGCGAATCTTCTCGACACTGTAAAGGTTACCCGTCGGGTTGTTGGGCTGGGCCAGAAAGATCAATGCAGGTTGTTGCCGCTCCACCACCTCAAGCATCGCCGCCAGATCCAGATCGAACTGACTGTCGAGCGGCACCCCGACATAATCGATCCGGCAGAAGGTCGCGATCATCTTGTACATCACGAAGCTGGGCTCGGGTGCCATTATGCAGCAGTCATCGCCAGCAACAGCCATCGCCAAAATCTGGATAATCTCATCCGATCCGTTACCCAACAGCAGGTCAAACTCGGCCGGAATCGCCATCACCCGACGCAGGCCATCTTTGACCGCCTGCGCTGCAGGTTCGGGATAACGATTGATCTCGACCTGAGCGATCCGATCCAACCAGGCCTGCTTGACCGAATCGGGCCAGACGTAAGGATTCTCCATCGCATCGAGCTTGACCATCCCGGTTGCTGGAGGAACCTTATAGGCTGTTAACGCCCGCACTTCAGGACGTACCAGTCGCTCGACGCGACACTGCAAAGATTGTTCAGTCATAGTTATTCAAATCGTTGGTATAGATAACACGGAGCAGCAGGGAATCAACTGCCGGGCTTGATACGATATTCGGCCGAACGAGCGTGGGCAGTCAGCCCTTCGCCGCGCGCCAGTACCGAAGCGGTGTGCCCCAGCACACTGGCACCGTCGGCCGAAAAACGAATCAGCGACGAACGCTTCTGAAAGTCATATACCCCTAACGGCGAGGAGAATCGCGCAGTGCCCGAGGTCGGCAACACATGGTTAGGGCCGGCGCAGTAGTCACCCAGCGCTTCGGCGGTATAACGCCCCATAAAGATGGCACCAGCATGACGGATCCCTGGCAGCAACGCCTCGGGGTCTTCGACCGATAGTTCCAAATGCTCGGGGGCGATACGATTGATCAGCTCGACCGCCGCATCCAGATCAGCCACTTCGATCAAGGCCGCTCGATCGGTAATCGACTTGGTGATGATGGCCTGACGCTCCATCGTCGGCAGCAATTTGTCGATACTCGCCTGAACCCGATCCAGATACGCGGCATCGGGACTGATTAGAATCGACTGCGCATCTTCGTCATGCTCGGCCTGTGAAAACAGATCCATCGCCACCCAGTCGGGGTCGGTTTGACCATCGCAGACCACCAGAATTTCGGAAGGGCCTGCGATCATATCGATACCAACCAATCCGAATACCGCTCGCTTGGCAGTGGCAACATAGATATTACCGGGGCCAACGATCTTATCGACTCGCGGCACAGTCGCGGTACCGTACGCCAGTGCGGCAATCGCCTGGGCTCCACCAATGGTAAACACCCGATCGACTCCTGCCAGCGCAGCGGCGGCCATCACCAGCTGATTGACCTCACCACCAGGGGTCGGCACGACCATGATAATCTCTTCAACACCGGCTACCTTGGCCGGAATGGCGTTCATCAATACCGACGACGGGTACGATGCCTTGCCGCCAGGAACATAGATCCCAACCCGGTCCATCGGCGTAACCTGCTGGCCCAGCACGGTGCCATCAGCTTCGGTGTACTGCCAGGATTGCTGAAGTTGATGCTGGTGATAATCATGCACCCGTTGCGCTGCCACTTCCAACGCCTGACGCTGCTCATCACCGAGTCCGTCGAGCGCTTGCTGCAAATCATCCTGGCCGAGTTCAAGCTCGGCCATCGCCGTCACATCCAACCGATCGAAACGGTTGCTGTACTCAATTACCGCCGTATCGCCGTCACTTCGAACCCGCGCAAGAATCTCATCAACGGCACCATTAACGGCTTGATCGGAGACCGACTCCCACGCCAACAACCGGTCGAGCTGGGCATCGAAATCGGCTTGATTACGATTTAATCGAGTTAGTTTGACGCTATTCATCGGCTTGCCGACTCCTGCTTGGCATCTTCAACGGCGGCACTAAGTCGTTCGATGATCGGCTGGATGCCGGCGTGCTTCATCTTCATCGCCGCCTTGCTAACCACCAGGCGGGTACTGATCGGTGCGATCAATTCCAGTGGCTGCATGCCATTGGCTACCAACGTATTGCCGGTATCAACAATATCGACGATGCAGTCGGCCAATCCCATAATCGGTGCCAGCTCCATCGCGCCGTACAGCTTGATGATATCGACCTGGGTACCCTGGCTGGCAAAGTAACGTTTGGTGACATTGACAAACTTGCTGGCCACCTTGAGTCGACCCTGTCGTGGCTTGGCTTCGACCAGCCCGGCGGTCATCAGCCGACAACGCGCAATATTGAGATCCAATGGCTCGTACATATCGGCAGCGCCGTGCTCAAGCAGTACATCTTTGCCGGCCACACCCATATCAGCCGCACCGTACTCGACGTAGGTCGGCACATCGGTAGCACGAATCACCAACAAATTAATATGAGGGTGATTGGTGCCAAAGATCAGCTTGCGACTGGAGAAAATATCTTCGGCCGGCACAATACCAGCCTGCTCCAGCAACGGTAGGGTCTCTTTCAGAATCCGCCCTTTCGACAGGGCGATTGTGATCGATTGGCTCGCCGTCGTCTGAGCGGGGCTTGGGGACTGAATTTGAGTCATTGTCATGGTCTGTTGCTATGTTCTTCTGGAATATCACGGACGCTACGGGTTAACGTAAAGCGGGTGCAAACACATAGATTAGCCGGGTACGCGACGGATCTCGGCACCCATCAGCTGCACCTTCTCCTCGATGCACTCATAGCCGCGATCGATATGGTAGATCCGGTCGATCAGGGTGTCGCCGTCAGCGACCATACCGGCAATCACCAAACTCGCCGAAGCTCGCAGGTCGGTCGCCATTACTGGCGCAGCCTGAAGTCTCTCGACCCCTTCGATAACCACAGAGTTACCTTCAATGGTGCACTTAGCACCCATCCGCACCATCTCCTGAATATGCATAAAGCGGTTTTCGAAGATCGTTTCACGGATAATCCCAACACCTTCAGCGACCGCATTCATTGCCGAAAACTGAGCCTGCATATCGGTCGGAAAAGCGGGGTAAGGTGCGGTAGTGACGTTAACCGCCTTGGGCCGCTTACCGTGCATATCAAGCGTGATCCAGTCATCGCCAGTGGCTATTTCAGCACCCGCCTCTTCCAGCTTCAGCAGCACCGCCTCAAGAATATCGGCACGGGTATTAGTCACTTTCACCCGCCCTCGTGAGGCTGCAGCGGCGACCAGAAAAGTACCCGTTTCGATCCGATCAGCCATCACTGTATAGCTACAACCGTGAAGCCGTTCGACACCGCGAACGATGATAGTGTCGGTTCCGTGACCGCTAATCTCAGCGCCCATCGCGATCAAGCACTCAGCCAGATCGACAATTTCAGGCTCTTTGGCAGCATTCTCGATGGTGGTTGTACCATCAGCCAGCGTTGCCGCCATCAGGATATTTTCGGTACCGGTCACGGTAACGATGTCGAAAAAGATATGCGCACCCGACAGGCGTCCATTGGTTTTGGCGCGAATATAGCCATCCTCAACCTTAATATCGGCCCCCATCGCCTCGAGCCCGCGAATGTGCAGGTCGACTGGACGACTGCCAATAGCACAGCCTCCGGGCAGCGATACTTCAGCCTCGCCAAAGCGCGCCAACATCGGCCCAAGCACCAAGATCGACGCACGCATGGTTTTCACCAGTTCGTATGGCGCAATCAGCGTATTGGTGGTGCGACTATCAAACTCAACGTTCACCTTCTCGTCGATGGTGACACCCACCCCCATCCGCCCCAACAGCTCGATCATCGTGGTGATATCTTGCAGGTGTGGCAAATTGCATATCGTCACCGGGCCATCGGCCAACAGGGTCGAGGCTAAAATAGGCAGCGCGGCATTCTTGGCACCGGAGATCCAGACACTGCCATCTACCGGGCCACTGCCGCTAATCATCAATTTATCCATAATAACTTCCGCAGCGATAGGTGGCCGGAGGCTAGTAAAAGCGCCAGCCACGTATCAAAAAGTGGTCGATCAGCCCTGTAGCGACTGCCATTGTTCTGGGGTATAGGTCTTGATCGTGACGGCATGGATCGCACCGCTAGAGATCTGCTCGGTCAGACAGCCGTAGACCAGCTGCTGTTTTTTGACCGGCGTCAGGCCTGCGAAGACCTCACCAACGACCGAAACTTGAAAATCGCAGCCTTCACCAGCCGTGATCGCCTCACAACCGTCTAATTGCTGTTCAATCAGCTGTTTTACTTCCGCCGCCTGCATAACATCTCCGGGTAATTAACCGAGCTTAATGATCGAAAAAATGAAACGTCTAATGATATAGAAACCCGCTCAAAAAGGCGACGCCTTAGCAAAGCCAGACCGCCCTGAATCAGACGCTAACAACCGGCCAATCACAGACAACAGAATGTAAAACCGCCCAACAAAGCCAAGCGATCGCCAGCTACCACAACAACCCCGTTCGCTTGAAGGGCGATAATTGCCTCAGACAGGCTCAACCAGCGACTGCAGATCGCTGAGCTCGGCGATCGCACGCAGCTCGGAAGGGATGTGACTTAATTGCAGCTCGACACCGGCCCTCTTGGCGGCTCGCGACCAACACAAAATCAGCGACAGCGCCATGGTATTGACTGAGCCAACCCCAGTAAAATCAAACTGACAAACCGGATTCGACTGGCCTATCGCATCGATCCCCAACTGCCGCAGTTCGATAACAGATTCGAAGTTGATATCCCCCGACACCAACCAACATCCGGGGGCCTGTTCGATCAATTGCACCGGCTGGGGGCTATTCGCTTGCTGGCTGGAATGCCCTTTGGATAGCTTAGCCATTGATCTACGAACCTTTGCTCGACGAGGGTTCCGTCATTTTACTCCACTGCTCAATAACCAGGTCGATATCGCCCTTGTTACTGTCGAGCGCTTCAGCAAACTGACGCTTAAAAACCTGACCCAGATTGATACCGTCGATCATCACATTGGCCAGCTTCCACCCCTGGTCACCCTGAACCATGAAATAATCAAGCAGATAGTGCTTGCCATCACTACCAGTGACATCGACGCGAACGACCTCACGCCCCTTCTTTCGACTTGGCGAAGGGTTTGGCACCAGTTTAAAGTCGGCGATCTCGAACACCGTTAGCGCCTTGGAGTAGGTCTTAATCAGCGTGCCTTTAAACACCTCTGAGAAACGCTGCCGCTGATCCTCCGAAGCCATGCGATAATGCTTAGCCATCACACCCCGTGAGATGCGGTTAAAATCAACCACCGGCGTGAGTACCAGATCGACACCCTCAAACAAGCGCTGAAACTCAGATTCCATGCTTAGGGTCTGATCCGACAGCAGCTGCTGCATCTGCAAAGTCGTCTCACTAACAACCGCACCCGCATCATCCCAGGACGCTTGTACCCTAGCCGTGGTGCAAACCATCATGACCAAGATAAACCAGCGTGTGCGTTGCATCTGCTTTAACATCTAAGTTCCTCTACTGCATCTAATCTATTGTTAGCTGGCCAGTTGCACGGCGCTACTCATTAACCTTATTAAATAGGAACTTGCCGATCAGCTCTTCGAGAACCAGTGCCGACTGGGTGTCGTCGATATAATCACCATCGGCCAGCATCTCCTCATCGGCCCCCACACTGATACCGATATATTTCTCGCCCAACAGGCCTGCGGTCAAGATCGCCGCCGAACTGTCGTAGGTCAGATAATCGACCCCCTTGTTGATCTTCATCTCAACCCGGGCCTTGAGCGCCTCCTTATCGATCGTGATCGACGCGACCTGCCCGATAAGCACCCCTGACATCGATACTTTTGAACGCTCGGTTAACCCCCCGGCATTTTCAAACAGGGCGTAGACGGTATAGCTCTCTTTCGGTGCCGACAGACTCAGGCCACTGACATTGACCACCAACACCACCAGCGCGATCACACCTGCCAGCATAAAGGCGCCGACACCGAGTTCCAGGGTTCGCATCCGCATGATTATAGATCTCCAAACATAAGCGCAGTTAGCAGAAAATCGAGCCCGAGCACCGCTAACGAAGAATAAACAACTGTTTTTGTGGTCGCCTTACTGATCCCTTCGGAGGTCGGAATACAATCATAACCTTGAAAAACCGCGATCCAGGTCACCACAAAACCGAACGCAACGGCTTTGATGATACCGTTAAGGACATCATCGCCAAATTCGACCGAAGCCTGCATATTGGCCCAAAACGAGCCCTCGTAGATCCCTAACCAATCAACCCCAACCAACATCCCACCCCAGATGCCGACCACACTGAAAATCATCGACAGGATCGGTAGCGAGATAAAACCAGCCCAGAATCTGGGGGCGACAATCCGGCGTAACGGGTCGATCCCTATCATCTCCATGCTGGCCAGCTGCTCGGTCGCCTTCATCAGACCGATCTCAGCCGTCAGTGCCGATCCGGCACGCCCAGCAAACAACAACGCGGTAACCACCGGAGAGAGCTCACGCACCAGACTCAGAGCCACCATCTGGCCGACCGCTTGCTCAGAACCGTAGTCGGCCAGAATGCTGTAACCCTGCAGGCTCAACACCATTCCGATAAACAGACCTGACACGATAATAATGACCAACGACAACACGCCGACCGAATAGAGCTGACGAATCAGTAACGGAAAGCCGGTTCGCGGCACCGGCAGCGCCACGATCGAATGAAACAGAAATACCCCAGAACTACCGAGCGCCATCAATCGAGACAGTGTTTCACGGCCCAAGCCGCCGATAAATCCGATCATGACCGCACCTCCGGCTGCATCAAGCTTTCGACGTAGTCGGCAGCAGGGAAGTGGAACGGGACCGGGCCGTCGGGCAACCCCTGCATAAACTGCTTCACCTTAGGCGAATCCAGCGCCAAAATCTGTTCAGGACTGCCGTGCGCGACAACCTGAGCATCGGAAATTAGATAGATATAATCAGCGATGCTTAGCGTTTCCTGAATATCGTGCGAGACGACAATGCTGGTGTGCCCCAGCGCAGCGTTCAGCGACTTGATCAGCTTCACCAGCACCCCCATGGCGATCGGGTCCTGCCCAGTAAAAGGCTCATCGTACATCATCAGATCAGGGTCTAGCGCGATCGCCCGCGCCAAGGCCACCCGTCGCGCCATGCCACCCGACAACTCACTCGGCATCAGCTGCGCCGCACCCCGCAAGCCGACTGACTGCAGCTTCATCTGCACCAGATCGCAAACCATCTCTTCGGGCAACCGGGTATGTACCCGCATCGGAAAAGCGACGTTTTCAAACACACTCATATCGGTAAACAGAGCACCGATTTGAAACAGCATCCCCATCCGCTCACGCATATCGAACAACTCGGAGCGACCCAGCTTTGGCACATCCTGACCATCGATATAGATATGCCCTGCATCGGGCCGAAGCTGGCCACCGATCAGTTTCAACAGGGTGGTTTTGCCGGTACCACTGGGGCCCATGATCGCGGTCACTTTGCCGCGCGGTACCTGAATCGAAACGTCCTTGAAGATATACCGCCCATTGCGAGTAAACGTCAGGCCGTCGATGCGGATAATAATGTCGTCGAGTAGATCCATGAATCAACAATATCAATTAAACATTAGCAACCCAGCAGCTCCGGGTGGCTTGAGGGGCGCTACTATAGCATCTGTCCTCGGGTGAATGTAGACTGCCCGAAATCTGAACTGAAGCAAACATCACAGTCAAATAAAAAGGCTTTAAAAACAACAGCACCGCATAATTCAAAGCACATCCTAACTGACCACCGACACATAATTCACATTTATCATTCTTTTGGAGTTCTCGATGTCTGAGATGCTATTCCCAGTTGTCGCGATTTTGCTCGGCTTTATAATCCTGATCTGGAGTGCCGACCGATTCGTCACCGGCGCCGCCGCCACCGCCAAAAACCTGGGCATGTCACCGATGCTCATCGGCCTGACCGTAGTATCACTGGGCACCTCTGCTCCCGAGATGCTGGTCTCCGGCATCGCCTCATACACCGGCGCGGGCGGATTGGCGATCGGTAATGCGCTGGGATCCAATATCGCCAACATCGGCTTGGTACTCGGCATTACCGCACTGGTCGCACCACTCCCGGTCAAAACCGGCCTAATGCGCAAAGAGCTGCCACTACTGCTGGCCGTCTCCCTGGTTGCCGGCTTGACACTATTCGATGGCGAACTGGACCGCATCGACGGTTCGATCCTACTGATCGGACTCGTGGTCACGCTAATTCTGTTCGCTCGTTTCCAACGCTACGCCGACCCTGAACAGGTTGAACACGAAGAGGAGGAGCTACCTGACCTACCCTCTACGAGCGCGACATTCTGGTTAATCATTGGCCTCGTTCTACTGGCGGGCAGCTCTCGCCTACTGGTCTGGGGAGCCACCGAAATCGCCACCTCGATGGGGGTCAGTGACCTGGTCATCGGCTTGACCATCGTTGCCATCGGTACCAGTTTGCCGGAACTGGCCGCCTCGGTAGTCAGCGCACTCAAAGGCCACCACGACATCGCCATCGGTAACATCGTCGGCTCCAACATCTTCAATTTGCTCGCTGTGATGTCGTTACCAGGACTGATCCACCCGATCAGCTTCAGCAGCGAGGTGCTATGGCGCGATTATGGCACGATGATGCTATTCACCCTTGCGCTGCTTGCATTCGCTTACATTATGGGGCGCGGCAAGGTGAACCGGCCCGAGGGCTGCATTCTGCTGGCAGGCTATTCAGGCTATCTGGGATTGCTATATTATATGTCGGCCGTCTAACGGCCACGCTGAGCTAACAGCCGCTAACAGAGCCCCGTTCTGGATCGAGACATAGACCAGACCACACACCGAACTCAAACTTGACCGATGCCATGACCCCTGCCGATAGCTTTATCCAATCCGCCTGCCGTACCATCGACGTCGAAGCCAAAGCAGTGGCGATGCTTAAGCAGCAACTCGATCAGCACTTCAGCCGCGCTTGCGAGTTAATTCTGGCGTGCAAAGGCCGGGTCATTGTCAGCGGCATGGGCAAATCAGGCCATATCGGCAATAAGATCGCCGCCACCCTGGCTAGCACGGGCACGCCGTCGTTTTTCGTTCATCCCGGCGAAGCTAGCCATGGCGACATGGGCATGATCACCGCCGACGACCTCGTGATCGCACTCTCCAACTCAGGCAGCACTGCCGAAGTCGTGACGCTGCTGCCATTGATCAAACGGCTCGGCAGCCCGCTGATCAGCATCACCGGCAACCCCGATTCGGTACTCTCACAGGCCGCCGACGCCAACCTCGACGTCAGCGTTAAACAGGAAGCCTGCCCGCTCGGACTAGCACCAACCTCAAGCACCACCGCAGCGCTGGTAATCGGTGATGCCTTGGCAGTCGCCCTGCTCGAAGCTCGCGGCTTCAGTGCCGAAGATTTTGCCTTTTCTCACCCAGGCGGCGCACTCGGACGCAAACTACTACTCAAGGTCAAAGATCTGATGCACGAGGGCGACCGGTTACCGGTTGTCAGCCAGACCACCAGCCTGCGTGACACCCTGCTTGAGATCAGCAGCAAAGGACTCGGCATGAGCGCTGTGATCGACGATTCAGGACAACTGGTCGGGATTTTCACCGATGGCGACCTGCGCCGCACTCTAGACCTGCAGCTGGATCTGAAACAGACTCCGATCGCCCAGGTAATGACCCGCCAGGCGCAGACTACCCAAGCCGACTGCTTGGCCGCCGAAGCCCTGCATGTGATGGAGGAGAGAACGATCAATGGCTTGATCGTGGTTGATGATAATAACAGGCCGATCGGCGCCCTCAACATGCACGACCTGCTACGCGCCGGTGTAATGTAAAAGGGCTGTAGACAAGGAACAAACCGATGGATGATATGATTCAACGCGTGCTTGATATCAGACAGTTACCATTCGACGCCGGCAGCGGGAGAGTTAAATTTTGCCCGCTAATCATGACCGCGCAGAATAACCGCGATGCAAGCTTGGAGCGCTTTCTAGATTGCCCCATCACTGACACACAATCACTCCCGAGCCAGGTATGAACCGTAAACGGGTCAAGCTATTTCTCTCTCTCACGGCCAGCGCACTGATCATTTTGCTGTGGGGCTTTTTAGAACCTGAGCGGCCGGCTCAGTTGCGCCAGCCAGCCCATATCGGCGAGGCTGACGCCTACGTCAGCGGCGTTCGGATTCAGCAATTTAACGACCAAGGTCTACTGACGCACTCAATCACTGGCGACAGAGTACGCCACCTACCCAACAACGGTAGTACCCTGATCGACGAACCCGTACTGACCCTGTTCCGCAAAGGTAAAGCGCCGATCAGCGCCAATGCCCGCTTCGGAGAAATCGAGCCTGAACACGATATCTTCTGGCTTCGCGAGGAAGCGGTGGTATTCAATCAAATCGACCGCCGTTTTCGGGTAGAATCGTCCTATTTGAAAATATTAACCGAACAGAAACTGGCTAAAACAGATGCCGAAGTGGTATTGCATCAACCTATGGGTGCAACCTACGCCACCGGCATGACGGCCAATTTTGCGAACAATAAATTACAGCTTCACCACGCTGTACGAGGCACCTATGAACCGAATTAATCGCTGCCTGCTGGTATGCAGCTGGCTGGTGTTAACACAACCAAGCTGGGCACTACCACAAGACAAACAACAACCAATCCAGATTTCAGCCGACAGCGCTCAGCTCGACGACGATAACGGCACCGCGACTTACCTTGGCAGCGTCAAACTGATCCAAGGATCACTCGAACTCGAAGCCGACAAACTGACCCTACACACCAATGATCAGGGCGACATCAGCCTGATCATTGCCAACGGCAAACCGGCTCACTTTCAACAACAACACGAAGCCAACGCCCCGCTAACCCACGGCTATGGATTAACGGTCGAATTCAACGTAATCAAAGATATGCTGACCCTTACCGCACAGGCCAAGCTACTTCGGGGCGAAGATAGTTTTAGCGGCAATCAGATCCAAGTCGATACGACCAACAATGTCATCCAAGCTTTCAGCGACCAGCAACAACCTAATAGCCGGGTCGAGATGGTGAT